>DAICZI010000455.1 GCA_027311205.1 Beijerinckiaceae bacterium
CGCTGCAACTGACCCCGGCACCAGCCAATCCCAAACCCTATTACGTCGACATCACGCCAACAGGTGCGACGCCGATCCGCTTCTATTTTTCCCTGCAGGGCTATTGAGCCATGCGGCGGGGGCTTGCGACGATCATGGTTTGCCTTGGCGCTAGTGCCCATGCGGCACCGGCGCAAAAAGCGCCCTCAGCATGGTGGGCCTTTCCAGCCACGCCGACCTTTGTCACCGGCGACACCTGGCAAGTTGGCCCTGAAACTTTCCGGCTTTACGGCGTGCAATCATGTCTGCGCTCGACCTATTTCACCAACGCCCATGGCATCAAACACGATTGCGGCGAGACCAGCCTCACCATGCTGGTTTCCTACGTGCGCACCCTCAAACCGCTCTGCACGACCATTGCCCGCACGCCAGCGACGCATGCAAACTTCGTCGTCTGCGTTGCCACCCTTGCGACCGGCCCGAACAAGGGCTCGCGCCTTGATCTTGGCACGGCGCTGATTTCGGCCGGCTGGGCATTTGCGGCGCTTGCGCCCGACGGCAAGCCATTTCACTTCGCCTATGCCGCAGCTGAAGAGGTCGCGCGCAAAAGCCGGGCAGGTCTGTGGCAATTTCCTGACGTGCCCAATCCCGATGCGACCATTTTGGGCGCCCTGAGCCAGGCGCACATCACGTCGGCCCACGGACCGGTCGGCGCAACATCTCCCGCAGCGCCAGCTCAAGGCCTGGCGCCATGAGGCGGCGGCCTTCAAACCCGGTGCCTCGCGTGAACCTGGTCCTGAACATGATTTTTCGGTTCAAGGCGCAACGCTTCGCTATGCCCGTGCTTCCCGTCGTCGGCCTCGCGACGAGCATTTTGGCTTTGCCCGCCCCGGCGCAGTCCGTTGCCGCGACAACCAGCCCTGCTCCTGCCATCGTCCAACCCGCCATCCCGGCACCCGCGACCCGAACCAGCCTCAACTGGAAACCGCTGGATTACCACGATCTTGCCGTTCCCGACGCCAGCGCCATGCCCTTTGCCGAAATCTGGGCTGACAGGCTGATCGAAAACAACCAGGCCTATCGCAAGGTGGGCGACACCAGGTTTTCCCTTGCAAATGCGCCGGCTTCCGAGAGCGATTTTATCGTCGCCAGCGCTTCCGACGAGGTCACGCTAACGGTCCTGAACACATATCGCTGCAAAATCCTGAAAACCGACCTGATCGGGCGCGCGACGCTGAAACTCTGCCCGATGCGTCTTGCAGAGTTTCGGGAGGGGCGTTTGCACAATTTTGACAGCGGCGAGGGCTGCTTTCTCGAATTCAGCCCGCCGCCTCCGGGCCAGATTTTTGATCCGGCCCGTGACGCCACCTATGCCGCCTATGATGCCTCCAGCCACGCCATCCGGCTCGGCACCCTCATCAACCATAAGCCCGTTGATGCCTGCGCTGTGACTGTTCCGATCCCCCAGCGTTACCCCAATGCCCCCCGGATTTCGCTCTATGCCAAACCGGCTGCAGCAAATCTGCCCACAGCTATCGCTGGAGATGCCCGATGATGTTGATGGTGCCTTTGTCGGCCTGGAACGCGAGAGCGAGAGCTGTGGTCGGAGGGTTGGGCTCCTGCGCCAGAGCGAGTCCGCCCGCCATTCGCCGGTCGATCAACCGAGCTGCCTGAACCGGCACAATCAAAGGAATGATGTCATGCGCTATTTGATGGTCGGGCTGATGATCGCCGCGTCGCCCCTGCCCGCGCTTGCGGGTCAGATCCAGACGGCGCGGCTGGTTGCGTCAAGAATTCCAGACAACGATCCCCAGTCGAACAACCCTTTGATCCGCGCGTGGAAGCACGAGTTGGCTGGGGTGGCGGCGGATAGGGCACCCGAAAAACATGACAATTACCCCCCGTCAGATT
>DAICZI010000456.1 GCA_027311205.1 Beijerinckiaceae bacterium
GGGCGGACCATTCCAGCGGTGGGCGGGGCAGTGTGGGTTGAGCGGCTTTCAGGAGGAATACTTTCAGGAGGAATTCATGGGTGAGAACGCTCCGGCCTTGGTGCTCTGCGTCCCTTCCAAAGGGCGATTGCAGGAAAATGCCCATGCCTTTTTTGCCCGCGCTGGCCTTGATGTCATGCAGGCCCGCGGGGCGCGTGATTATCGCGGACGCCTGGTGCAGGTGCCTGGCGTCGAGGTCGCGTTCCTGTCGGCCTCGGAAATCGTCTCGCAACTGGCGGCGGGCACAGCGCATCTGGGCGTCACCGGTGAGGATCTGGTGCGCGAAAGCGTGCCGGATGCTGACGCGCGCCTGACGCTTCTGACCCCGCTGGGCTTTGGCCATGCCAATGTCGTTGTTGCCGTGCCGCAGGCCTGGATCGATGTGTCGACCATGGCCGATCTGGAGGATGTCGCGGGTGCCTACCATGCGCGGCGCGGTGAGCGGATGCGGGTTGCAACCAAATATATCAATCTGACCCGCCGCTTTTTTGCCGAAGCCGGGGTCAGTGACTACCGCATTGTCTAGAGCCTTGGCGCGACTGAGGGGGCGCCGGCGGCGGGGCAGGCTGAATTGATTGTTGATATTACCACCACCGGCACGACTTTGCAGGCCAATGCCCTCAAAATTCTCGATGACGGCGTGATGCTGCGCTCGCAGGCCAATCTTGTGGCGGCGTTGCGTGCCGACTGGTCGCCCCAGGCCCGCGAGGCCGCCCGCATTATTCTCTCGCGCATTGCTGCCGAGGAACTGGCGCGCACCACACGCGAGCTTGAAGCGACCGGTCTGGAGCAGGCCCCCGCCGTTGCCGACTATGCATCGGTGCATTTCAATGCCAGCCTCCTCTCCGCAACGGCCACGGCGGTCAGTTTCAGCGTGCCCAGCGCCAAAGCAGCGGCGCTGGCCGATTGGCTGGTTGGCAAAGGCGCAACGCGGGTGACGATCGGCGCCCATCAGGCGGTATTTTCAGCCGATAACCCGCTGGCAGAAAAATTGTTTCGGCATTTGGGGTGATCCCTGACCTCGCCTAGGCGGCGTGGTCGAAGAGATCAGCCTGCGGGCTCGACGCGGATGGGGCCCTGAACAGTTCAGTGCGCAAGGCGAGGCGCGACTTGTTATAGCCGAGCCGCGTGGCAGCGACCTCCACCCGTCGACCGATCATGAAGGCATAGGGGCCGGTGCCCGTCATGCGCCTGTGAAAGGCTGAATCATAGAGGCCACCCTCGCGGGTTGAGCGCACCAGGTTCAGCACGTGCTCGGCCCGGTCAGGAAAATTTTCGCGCAGCCATTGCGTGAAGAGATCGGCAATTTCCAGCGGCAGGCGCAGCAGCACATAGCCGACCTCGTGCGCGCCAGCGGCAAAGGCGCGCTTCATGATCGTCTCGATTTCGGCATCGTTGAGGGCGGGAATGATCGGCGCGACCATCAAGGTGACGGGAATACCCGCTTCGGCCAAGGTTGCCATCGCCTCAAGCCTGACCTCCGGCTGGCTGGCGCGCGGCTCCATCCTGCGGGCCAGATCGCGATCCAGCGTGGTCACGGACATGGCGACCTTCACCAGGCCTTTGGCGGCCATCGGTGCCAGAATATCGATGTCACGGGTCACCAGCGCCGATTTGGTGACGATGCCGACCGGATGATTGGTTTCTGCCAGCACTTCGAGCACGCTGCGGGTGATGCGGTGCTGGCGCTCGATCGGCTGGTAAGGATCGGTATTGGTGCCGATGGCGAGGGTGCGCGGCCGATAGGCAGGGCGAGCCAACTCCGTGCGCAACGCTGCCGCTGCGCCTTCCTTGGCGACCAGTCTGGTTTCAAAGTCCAGGCCTGGCGACAGGCCAAGAAATGCATG
>DAICZI010000457.1 GCA_027311205.1 Beijerinckiaceae bacterium
AGGCGAGGCCGGCCGCCTGGCCGACTTTCAGCGCCAGTTCAGGTGTGATGAAGCCATTGGCGAGGCCACGGATACCATCGGTGCCAAAGAATTTTCGTGCCATTCAAGCCCTCTTTCAATATCGCGCCAGGCCCGAGGGGGTTTACGCCCGATCGGCCCAAAAGGCCAGTGCCGCAGTTATTTCCATAAGTTTCTGTCATTGCGAGGGCGGTGAAGAAATTGATCGGATTCGCGAACCTTTGAATGACTTCGTCGCACGGCCTCACGGGCCGCTCAGTGCGCCTCATCCCAATTGGCGGCGGCGCGGGCATCGACCTGCAAAGGCACGCGCAGGGCAAGGGCGGGCAAAGCAGCATTGATCATCACCTTGCGGGCCACGGCGATCGTGCTGTCAATCTCGGCTTCCGGAACCTCGAATACCAGTTCATCATGTACTTGCAAAAGCATCTGCCCATTCAGTTTATTTGATGCAAGTGCATCATCCATCCGAATCATGGCGCGACGGATGATGTCGGCGGCGGATCCCTGGATCGGTGCGTTGATGGCGGCGCGTTCATTGAATGCCCGCTCGGAGGGGTTGCCGGAATTGATGCGCGGAAAATGACACTTGCGCCCAAAAACAGTTGTCACAAAGCCCTGGGCGCGCGCCAGTTTGCGGGTCGTGTCCATATAATCGCGGATGCCGGGAAAGCGCTCGAAATATTTCTTGATATAGGCCCCCGCCTCTTCGCGCGAAATGCCGAGCTGGTTAGCCAGACCAAAGGCGGAAATACCATAAATAATACCGAAATTGATGGCTTTGGCGCGGCGGCGCACGTCGGATGGCATGTCCTTGATTGGCACCCCGAACATTTCGGAGGCGGTCATGGCGTGAATATCCAGCCCCTCGGCAAAGGCGCGGGTGAGTTGCGGAATTTCAGCAACATGCGCCAGGATCCGCAATTCAATCTGCGAATAATCCGCCGATATCAACTTGTGCCCCGGTGTCGCGACAAAGGCCCGCCTGATACGCCGCCCGGATTCATTGCGCACCGGGATGTTTTGCAGGTTAGGCTCGCTCGACGACAACCTCCCGGTCGTCGTTGATGCAAGTGCATAAGACGTATGCACCCGGCCGGTTTCCGCATTGACAAAATTGGGCAAGGCGTCGGTATAAGTTGATTTCAGCTTGGCCAGTTGCCGCCAATCCAGCAAGCGCGCCGCAAAAACATTGCCGGCTTCAGCCAGTTCATCAAGCACGCTGGCAGACGTTGACCAAGCGCCGGTCGGCGTTTTTTTGGCGCCAGGCAGGCCCATTTTGCCAAACAGGATATCGCCCAGTTGCTTGGGTGAGCCAAGATTGAAACTCTCGCCTGCAAGTTCGTGAATCTCGGCTTCAAGGCGGGCCATGTCCTGGGCAAACTCGCCCGATAGGCGCGCCAGCATGGCCCGGTCGATGGCAATGCCGCGCCGCTCCATGCGCGCCAGCACCACGGGCATGGCCCGCTCCAGCGTTTCATAAACATTTGTCATGCTTTCCGCGACGAGGCGCGGTTTCAGCGCAAGCCACAGGCGCGCCGTGACATCGGCATCCTCCGCCGCATAGGCGGTGGCGGCTTCAAGCGGCACCTGCGCGAAGGAAATCGCCGCCTTGCCGGTGCCCGTGACTTGCCTGTAGGCGATCGGCTTGTGGCCGAGAAATTTCTCGCTCAGCGCATCCATGCCATGCCCGTCGCCGCCCGAGCCGGCATCAAGCACATAGGAAATCAGCATGGTGTCATCGAAAGGCGCGACTTCAATGCCGTGGCGCACAAACATCAGCCAGTCATATTTCATGTTCTGGGCGATTTTCTGCACTGAGGGCGCTTCAAGCAGCGGTTTCAGCGCGTCAAGCACGGTGCGAGCA
>DAICZI010000458.1 GCA_027311205.1 Beijerinckiaceae bacterium
TACCAATACAAGACCCGCTTCCCGTCGGCCGGCGCGGGCGCCGCTGCCGCGGCCGGCTCGCTGCGATGGCGGCCCAGCCCGTATCCGATGCCGCTTGCCACGGCGGCGATGGTCGCGGCCAGCGCGCTGCGCGTCACGGCATCGGCCTTGGTCAGCACGATCTGATAAACCAGCGCCGCACTGTCAAGATCGTGCATCATCGGCTCGTCCTGCGGCTTCAGGCCGTGGCGGGCATCGACCAGGATAAACACCCGCTTCAGCGTGGCGCGCCCGCGCATATAATCGCGCATCAGCAGCGTCCAGGCATCAACCTTGCTCTGCGAGACCTTGGCATAGCCATAACCAGGCAAATCAACCAGGCGCAGCACGGTGGTCTCGGGCGTGCGGCCGAGCGCGAAGAAATTCAATTGCTGGGTGCGCCCCGGCGTTGAGGATGTGCGCGCCAGCGTGTTGCGGCGGGTAAGCGCATTCAGCAAGGATGATTTGCCGACATTGGAGCGCCCGGCAAATGCAAATTCCGGTGCGCCCTGCGGTGGCAGCGCCTTGATGCTGTCGGCAGCCCAGATGAATTCGCAGGGCTGCTCGAACAGGATACGCGCTTCTTCGGCATCCATCAGGGCGTTCCAGCGCTGGGCTTGCGGCGGAACATGTTGGTGAGATTATCCCACAATTCCACTTTGACCCCGGCGCGCTTCATGATGAAGCTCTGCTGGATCAGCGTCAGCGAGTTGTTCCAGGCGTAATAGATCACCAGACCCGCCGGGAATCCGCCAAAGGTGAAGGTGAAAATCAGCGGCATCAGCGTGAAAAGCTGGCGCTGCACCGGATCATCCGGCTCGGGGTTCAGCTTCATCTGCAGGAACATGGTGAGGCCCATCACCAGCGGCCAGATGCCCAGATGCAGGAAATGGCCGAACACCGGAAGCTGGGTCGGGTCGATGGGCAGCAGGCCGAAGAGATTGAAAATATTGGTCGGGTCCGGCACCGACATATCCTTGATCCAGCCAAAAAATGGCGCGTGCCGCATTTCGATCGTGGTGAATAGCACCTTGTAGAGAGAGAAAAACACTGGAATCTGGATTACCATCGGCAGACAGCCGGCGACAGGGTTGATTTTCTCGCGCTTGTAAAGCTCCATCGTCTCGCGCTGCACAGCGGCCGCATCGTCAGGAAAGCGCTCTTTCAGCGCCTTGATCTGCGGCTGCGCATTTTTCATTTTGGCCATGGAGGCGAAGGATTTATTGGCGAGCGGGAAAAATGCCGCCTTCAGCAGCACGGTCGTCAACAGAATCGCCAGCGCAAAGCTGCCGGTGAGATGGCCCAGATAATCGAGCAGGCGGAACATCGGCTGGGTGATGAACCAGAACCAGCCCCAATCAATCATCAGATTGAAATTCTTGATGTTCAGATTCTTCTCATAGCCATAGATCAGGTCTGTCACCTTGGCCCCGGCAAACAGCCGTGTCGTGGTGGTGCTGGTGGCACCGGGTGCCAGCGTCACCAGTTTGCTGAGCGTCTCGGCGCTATAGGTGCGCTGCGTCGTGCCGAGCGACTGGAAAATGCCATGGATGTCGGTGGTTTGATCGGGGATCAGCGCTGTCGCCCAATATTTGTCAGTAAAGCCAAGCCAGCCGCCTGCGCCTTTCTGGTCTTGCATCCGCTGGCCGTCCTTGTCGATGGCGGCATAGGTCAGTTCGGTCAGCTTGTTGTCGCCGATTTTGCCGAGCAGTCCCTCAAACAGCGTCGCATAGCCATCAACCTGCGGCGTGCCAACGCGCACAAGCGCGGCATGAGGATAGTAGCTTGCCGAAGCAGTGCCCTTGTTGGTGACACTATCGGTTATGGTAAACATGTAATTGGCATCGACCGCGAAGGTACGAT
>DAICZI010000459.1 GCA_027311205.1 Beijerinckiaceae bacterium
GTCGCACGGATAGCCTCCGTGATCGTGGAAGGCGCGGCAGGCCTCGATGAAGGTCATCAACTGGCCCTTGTCATCTGCCGCGCCGCGCGCGCGGATCACGGGAGAATCGCCATCTTCGAGCGAAGGCTCGAACGGCGGTTTCGTCCAGAGATTGAGCGGATCTGGCGGCTGCACATCATAATGGCCGTAAAACAGCACGTGCGGCACGCCGCGTCGGCCGCATTTGGCGTGGGCTACCACCATGGGATGGCCAGCGGTTGGGCGCACGGAGGCGGTAAAATCAAGCTCAGAGAGCAATTTCACCAGCCAGGTGGCGGCCTCGAGACAACCGGCGGCATAGGCTGGATCGGTCGAAACTGATTGAATCCGTAACAGCGCAAACAACCGTTCCAGCGCAGCCTCGCGGGTGGAATCGAGTGCCTGAAGCACGTCTTCTATCTGCGCCATGTTCGCCCCTGTCGCTTTATGGTTGGTTGTGGGCAATTTAGGCTATTGTCGAGCGCTCACCAACCCCAAAATGAAGCCATTCATCAAAAGGGTTATCGCTTACTTGTGGTGCCCGGCCTGGACGTTGCGGGTGTTCATCCGCAAGGATTTGTAGCAACGCGCCGAAAAATCGCGCCAGAGCACGCCATCGGCGGTGCCCTTGTGCTTCATGTCCTGCCATTTTTCGGCACAGATTTTCACCGCATGCAGAGACGGCTCCGCCCCTCTGGAGGGGGCGCTGCTTGCGGCCTCGGCGGCACCTGTCAGCAACAAGACGGCGAGGACTGCGCCAACTTTATTGGCGTGACCAAACTTGCGATTTGCAGAAGATCGCGGCAACGCACCCCTGCACTTTGGCGCGGGTGGCGCTGAGCATTGTGAAATAGGCGGAATAGGTTTTGCCATCTTCGGCATTATAGATCGCGCCGTGCCAGGAGTCATGTCCATTTGGCTTCAATCCCAGGAGCACGGCTGATCCCAGGATCCTGCGCTTGCGCAGCGCCGCATTGACATTGTGAACATCGAGCTTGGGCTTGCCGTCAGGGCCGTTGGGCTGACGCAGCGCAACAACATGGCCGCAAATGGCGTTGCCGCAGGGGCTGATGCGCACGGTGGCTTTGCCATCGCCGGTGCGCCACAAGCCCTCGGGGTTGGCAGCCAGCGCCGGCGCCATGAGCGCCGCAAAGATCCCCATGCTCAAGAGCGTGGTTTTGAAAGTTATCGTCATGACGTCCTCCCAGACTATTGTTTATAGGTAAACCATAACAGGAATTACGATGATTTCAACTCGCCCGGTGGCGGCAGCTTTTCAGGCCAAAATGGCTGGAACGCTGCGCCAGAGCATATAGATTGCGACGGCAAAAACCAGCCCGGCAAAGGCAATGTGGAGTGCACCCTTTTGTCCGGAAAGATGCTGGGCGAGGCGGGCTCCGATGAGGCCGCCAACAAAACCGCCGCCGATGAAAACAAGCGCGAGAATCCAGTCGACATAGCCGGACCATGCGTAATTCACCGCTGTTGTCAGGCCGAAGGCGGCGACGGCGACCAGCGATGAGCCAATGGCGAACAGAATTGGCATACCGGTCGAGGCGACCATGCCCGGCACAATCAAAAAACCGCCGCCGATGCCGAAAAAGCCGGAAAATAGGCCGGTGAGGCCACCAAAGCCGATGACTTTGGGAGCATTTTCGCGCGTGCAGGCCGCTTGGGGATCGCCCTCATGCCCGCGCTTGCGGAACATCAGGGCGGCCACCACAAGCATAAGCAGGGCGAATAAAATCAGAAGCTTGTGCCCATTGACAGCTTTGCCCAGAGTTGATCCGAAAAACGCGCCGATGACGCCCGCCACGCTGTATATGCCA
>DAICZI010000045.1 GCA_027311205.1 Beijerinckiaceae bacterium
TACCAATATAGGTCTGCCAGTTCGGCGTATGGCTGCTGAGCACCTCGCGCAGCCACTGGAAAATCGCCGCACCCAGCAGCGGCCCCCAAAATGAGCGCATCCCGCCCATCACCGCCATGATGACGAAGACACCGGAGAGATCAAAACGCAGATCGCGCGGGTTGACGAAATTGTCGAGCAGCGCCAGCAACCCGCCCGCCAGACCGCAGAACAGCGCGGAAATGACGAAGGATATCCAGACATGCAGCTCGACGTTGATGCCCAGAAACCGGGCGCGGCGCTCGTTCTCACGAATGGCGATCAGGCTGCGGCCAAAGGGGCTTTCGAGCAGCAGCCCCATGATGCCTACGGCTAGCGCAAACATCATCAGCGTGAAATAATAATAGACCAGTGAATTATGAAACAGCGGGATCGAGGTGACGCCAAGATTGATCGGCAGGCGGTGCCAGTTGCCGACACCATCATCGCCGCCCGTGACCGAATTCCAGCGGTTGGCGATGAAGAAGAACAATTGCCCGAAGGCAATCGTTGCCATGGCGAAATAGACGCCGCGGCGCTTGATGATCAGCGCACCGATGATCATGCCCGCCAAGGTCGCCGTCAAGACACCGACTGCAAGGCCAACCAATGTGCTCGGCACCAGGAATTTAATGGTCAACGCCGTTCCATAAGCCCCAAGCCCGAAGAATGCAGCATGGCCAAAGGACAGGACGCCGGTGAACCCAAGCAGGAAATTCACCGCCATCGCCGCCAGCGCGTAGATGACAATTTCATTGGCGAGTCCAAGATAGCCGCCAATAGATCTGAACCAGAACGGGATCGTCAGCAAAATCAACCAGACGAGGCCGTTGGCGGCTTGGCTTTTGAGGCGCATTAATGCACCCTCCCCTCTTCACCGAGCAGACCGCGCGGGCGCACCACCAGCACAACGCCCAGCATGACATAAATGACCGCCTCGCTGGCGGCTGGATAAAATACTGTGGTCAAGCCCACCGCGACGCCGATCAACAGACCACCCAGCAAGGTGCCGAGCAAGGACCCGAGGCCACCGATGATGATGGCGACGAAGCTCGGCATCAAAAGCGCAGTGCCAAGGCCGGGGCTCAGGCCCAGAAAGCCTGCGGCCAGCGCGCCCGCCAGACCGGCGAGATAAATGCCGAGACCGAAATTGAGGTTGCGCAGGATGCGGGTGTTGACGCCCAGCGTCGACAGCGTCTCAAGGTCCTTGGTGCCGGCCCTGATGCGCAGGCCAAGCTTCGTGTAATTCAGCACGTAAAACAGCGCTGCGACAGCCAGCACCACCAGTACCACCATGAAAACACGGTAGCCGGTGAGGAAGAAATAGGTCGCGGACAGCGGGCTGGTGAGCCATTGAGGCACTTCATAGGGCGGGGAACCAGGCCCCCAGATAATGCGCACGCCATCCACCAGGATGAAAGCCAGGCCGAAAGTCAGCAGTAAGCTGTAAAGGGGGTCACGGCCATAAAGCGGGCGGATCAACAGGCGCTCGACCACGAGGCCAATCAGGGCGGTGAGCACCGGTGCGATCAGCAGCGCACCAAAAAAGCCGATCCGCTGCTGTAACTCATAGGCAAAATACGCGCCCACTGTCAGAAATCCGCCATGGGCAAAGTTGATGACACCCGACAGATTGAGAATCATCGACAGGCCCAGCGCCATCAGCGCGTAAAATGCGCCGGTGATCAGCCCGTTAGAGACATTGAACAATAAAAGCTGGCTCATGTGCGATCCATCAAATTTGCATTGGCTGTCGGAACCTGGGGATGAAGCACCCCCTAAGCACACGGCCTGAGCGCATCACACAGAAAGCCACCCCCCCAAAAGCGGGGAGATGGCATCAGTTGAGCGTGCCGAGACCTTACGCCGGCCAGACCAACTTGCAGCCGGTTTCGGCGAGTGTGCCCGCGACGGTCGTGCCCTTGACGACAGTGGTCACGTTGAACAGGTCATCGGGGCCGTCCTTGCCAGTATGAAGCGCGTTGCCGACGTAAAGATCGGCAATCAACTGGTTCTGGCCAGCGCGGAAGAAGGCGCCATCCGGGCAGAGCGCGATTTCGGGCGGCAGGTGCATGCCCTGCAAGGCCTTGGCCATCTTCACGGCGTCCAGCGACTTGGCGCCAGCGGCTGCCAGAGCGCAGCTCCAGACGCCAGCATAGCCGAACCATGTACGGGCCGTTGGCACTTTGCCGGACTTCGCCATGATCAGCTTGTTGAAATCGGCTACATGCGGCACGTTGGGCTGGTTGTAATACCATTCCATGACCCAGTTGCCGATGCGCGCTTCCGGCGGCAGGCCTTCAAGCGCCTCCAATTCCTGCTGGGCGCCCGCAAGATGCATTTTCTTGTCGAGGCCGAACTGCACCGCCTGCTTCAGGGCGTTGATCATGTCGGTGCCCTGGGTGAGGAAAATCAGCACGTCGGGCTTGGCAGCTTCAGCCTTGATCAGATAAGCGGAATAATCGCTGGTGCCGAGCGGCGTCAGATCCCCGCCAATACGCGTGCCGCCGAGCGCGGCGCAGGCCTTGACCATGCCCGCTTCGAGCGCGTGACCGAAGGCGTAATCAGGGGTGATGTAATACCACTTCTTGCCGTAGTCCTTGATCAGCGTCGGCGCAATGGCATTGGCTTCGGTCTGCGTGGTGTTGCAGATACGGAATACGTTCCAGTGGCAGGTGGCCCCGGTGATGGTGTCGGAGTGACCACCCGGATCCATCATCAGCACGCCTTTTTCATTGGCGACCTGCGCCATGCCGATGGCGAGCGCCGAATTGACGTTGCCCATGAGGAAATTGACCTTGTCCTGATCAATCATCTTGCGGGCCACCTGCACCGCAACGCCAGCGTCGCCGCTGGTTGAATCCTGGACCACCAGTTCAGCCTGGCGCCCCAGAATGCCGCCCTTGGCATTGATCTGGGCGATGGCCAGTTGGGCGCCGATGAGCTCGTTCTTGCCGGGCTCGGCATAAACACCGGTCAGCGGGTTATCCCAGCCGAATTTCACGGTGTCTGCAGCCCGTGCTGTCAAAATGAAGGGGCTGGCAATTTGCGCGGCAGCCAAGGCGGCACCGCCCTGCAGAAGCTTGCGGCGCGGCAGTTTGAAACCATTGTTTAGCGACATGCTGAAACCTCCCAATGCGACCACTTATGGCGCGGCCCTGCAACGCTTCATAGTCGAACCGTTGGCCTCCTTGTAAAGTGGAGCTTTGCAACAAAGTCCATCTAGACTTTAGTGCCATCGCCCTGTCGCCGCCACGCATTTTCAGGTTGGCCGCGCCGCAAAGGTGCGGTATCGCACAGGGCATGAAGATCGAGATTCATGCCTTTTATCGGTTCCATCCCCAAACCGACCTTGAAACAAGGCGCTTGGCGCTGAAAAACCTGTGCGCATCACGAGGATTGGCGGGTTCCATGATCATCGCGCCCGAAGGTTTCAACGCCACTTTGGCGGGGTCGCCTGCGGCGATGGCGGCGACAATGGCAGACATTGCGCGCATTTGTGATGTCAGCGCCCTGCAGACGCGTGTGTCTTATGCTGCCGCCATGCCCTTTCGGCGGCTGAAAATCACCATCAAGCCCGAGATCGTGACGCTGCGAGATGCCCGAGCCCAGCCTGACAAGGCGGTTGGCACCTATGTGGCCCCGCGCGACTGGAATACGCTGATCGATGATCCGGCGACGCTGGTGATCGACACCCGCAACCATTTCGAGGTCGGCTACGGCAGCTTTCCCGGTGCGATCGACCCCATGACCACCTCGTTCAGCGAGTTTCCGGCTTTCGTGCGGGACAAGCTGGCGGGTGACAAGACGCGCCCGGTCGCGATGTATTGCACCGGCGGCATCCGCTGCGAAAAGGCCACCAGCCTGCTCCTGGCCGAGGGCTTTGCCCAAGTCTATCACCTCGAAGGCGGGATTTTGCGCTATTTGCAGGAAATTCCACCGGGCGAGAGCCGCTGGCAGGGCTCATGCTTCATTTTCGACGAGCGCGAAGCGCTGACTTATGGACTGCATCAGGCCGATAAGCCGCACCCAGTTTCCGCCAAATCACCTTTGGCCGCTGCGCTGGGGTCGGCCCCTTTGAAATAGTTGTTGCGCAAAACGACGGCGCGCCTTGGGCCGGCGCTTGCAATAAACCGACATGCCTTTCATGCTGGATTTTTCTGCATTGCAAAGTGGACAACATGAAAACTGCCTCTGCCATGGATGGCCTCGACCTCTGCGCGAGGCTTGACGAACTGGCAAAGCTCTCCTGCCAGTCCGACGGGCTCACCCGCATGGTCATGACAAAAGAGCACCGGCGCGCCAATGATCTTGTGGCGAACTGGATGCGCGAGGCCGGGATGAGCGTGCGCGAGGATGCCATTGGCAACATTATCGGGCGCTACGAGGGCAGCACACCGGGAGCGCCAGCGTTGATGGTCGGCTCGCATCTTGATTCGGTTCGCAATGCCGGGCGCTATGATGGGCCGCTGGGCGTTATCGCGGCCATCGCATCTGTCGCTGGGCTGCACGCGGCGGGCGAAAGGCTTGCCCACGCCCTGGAAGTGATTGGGTTTTGCGATGAGGAGGGTACGCGCTTTGGCGCGACCATGCTGGGCAGCCGGGCCGTGGCGGGCTCGTTTGACGAGGCGGCATTGGCCTTGCGCGATGATGAGGGCATCAGCCTTGCCGAGGCAATGACCCGTTTCGGGCTCGATCCAGCGCGCCTTGGCGGCGCAAAGCGCCAGAAGGGCGAGCTTTTGGGCTATCTCGAACTGCATATTGAACAGGGGCCAGTGCTGGAAGCGCTGGGTTTGCCAGTAGCTGCGGTGACGGCGATCAATGGTGCAACGCGGCTGGCTGTGACAATCACCGGCATGGCTGGCCATGCTGGCACCGTGCCCATGGCCGGACGGCGCGACGCCTTGGCTGCCGCGGCAGAATGCGTCCTGGCCGTCGAAGCCGCAGCAAGGCAGGCAGGCCTTGTCGCCACCG
Source organism: Beijerinckiaceae bacterium (assembly GCA_027311205.1). Taxonomy (GTDB): domain Bacteria; phylum Pseudomonadota; class Alphaproteobacteria; order Rhizobiales; family Beijerinckiaceae; genus REEB77. The sequence goes on from DAICZI010000045.1 coordinate 4,993, forward strand.
TCGGGCGGCTCGATGTGAAAGACGCAGCAATCAATGTCATTGCGGGGCATGTGCAATTCACCATCGATCTGCGCGCCCCGCGCGATGACCTGCGGCTTGCTCTGCTGGCGGACATTGAGGCGCGAATGCGCGGCCTTTGTGCGGCGCGCGACGTGGGCATCACGATCACGAGGCTGCATGAGCTTGCGGCAACCCCCTGCGCGCCGCAACTGATCGGTTCCATTGACGCGGCCTGCGCCAAACTCGGACTGGAGGCCCATCACCTTGCCAGCGGGGCGGGGCATGATGGCATGGCGATGGCGAAACTCTGCCCGATTGGCATGATTTTTCTGCGCTGCAAGGGGGGCATCAGCCATCATCCGGATGAATCCATCACCCCCGAAGATACAGCCCTTGGTGCCAGACTTTTGCTTGAAGTGATGCGAAAGCCGGGGCTGTGATGCGTTTATCCACCTTCCCATCGGCGCGCCGGGGTGCTTTGGTGGTGCGCGACAACAAGGAGTATTGCGGTGAATCTTGGAAGCGACAACCTGGCCGGTGCCAGCCCCAAAATCATGGCGGCCTTGCTGAAGGCGGCGGAGGGCACGCAGAGCCCTTATGGCCAGGACGATTTCACCAAAGCAGCGGCCGCGGCTCTGAACGAGGCCTTTGAGGCCAAAGCCGAGATTTTCTTCGTTGCCACCGGCACGGCGGCCAATGCGTTGGCGCTGGCGCAGATCACCAGGCCCTGGTCAGCGATTTTCTGCCATGAAACCGCCCATATCAACGAGGCCGAAGCCGGAGCGCCCGAAGGCCTGAGCGGCGGTGCCAAGATCGTCGGCGTCTCCGGCGCGGCAGGCAAGATCGATCCCGAAGCGCTCGTCGCGGCGACAGCGCGCTTTCGCAAAGGGTGGCAACCGCATGTCCAGCCAGCAGCCCTGTCGCTCTCGCAGGTCAGCGAATGCGGCACGCTTTATCAACGAGATGAAATCAGGACATTGACCGGCTTTGCCCATGCGCACGGCTTGAAGGTGCACATGGATGGCGCGCGCTTTGCCAATGGGCTGGTGGCACTCGGCTGCACGCCGGCCGAGATGAGCTGGAAAGCGGGTGTCGATGTGCTCTGCCTGGGCGCGACCAAGGACGGCGCGCTGGCTTGCGAGGCTATCATGTTTTTCGATCCTGCCTTGGCCCACGAATTCACATGGCGAATCAAGCGCGCTGGCCACGTGCTCTCGAAAGGCCGCCTGCTTGGCGCGCAGATGCTCGCCTGGCTGGATCAGGACCACTGGCTCGATCTTGCGCGCCACGCCAATGCGATGGCCGCGCTTCTGAAGGCCGGTCTTGGCTCGCACGATGGCGTCGAGTTCCCCTGGCCGGTCGAGGCCAACGAGATTTTTGTCTGGCTCCACAGAGCCTTGGCCGAACGCCTGCGCCAGGCGAATGTCACTTATGCGGCCTGGCCGCCGCTGGGCACGCCATTTGGCGCGCGTTCGCCCGCTGAGGGCACATTCGCACGCTTCGTCACGTCTTTCGCAACCACGCCGGACATGGTAAAATACATTGTGACTGCGGCCAAAGCGCCCTGAATTTCGCCGCAAGTGCGCCGTATTTCATGGCGAAAGTGGGGCTCGGGGGTAGCGGTGCGCGACCAAGAGGTGCGGTGATGCGTGGGCGTATCAGGACGATCAAACCACTTTCCAGCGTGATGCCTTTGGCGCTGCTGGTGGTTGCGGGCCTCGTGGCCCCGGCGCAAGCCCGGTTTTTCGACTTTTGGGGCCACCGCGCGCCCCCGTGGCAGCAGCCCGCAATCAGTCGCGGCGCTGTTCGCGCCATCGTCTATCAGCGCGGGATGCACCTGCTTGATCCACCTCGTCGCAATGGCAATGTCTATGTCGCCGATACCGAAGACCGGTACGGCCATAGCTATCGCCTGATCATTGACGCTTCAAATGGCCGTGTTCTTGAGATATTCCGCACCTCCGGACCGGCCTCCTCGCCGCCTCGCGATGCGCGCGCACTGGAAAAGCACCGCGCTTTTCTGGCGCGTCAAGCCAAACATCGGCCGCATCATGTGGTGGCCCGCGCTCACGTCAAGCACTTGCCGCACGGCACAATGACGACTACGCCGGTCTTGACCGTGCCCAAAGCACAAGTGCCATCAGAAGCGGCTGCCCCTGTGTCAAAGCCCGCCGCGCCGCCCGCCACCGTCGCCATCGCACCCGTCGCGGCGCATGTGACGGCACCTGCCACTCCAGCCCCGAAAATCCCGGTCGCACCTGTTGTCCCCGCCAAGCCGGCGGCAAGCGCAACGGATCACAAAATCAATGACGTGCCCGTCGCTCCGCTGGACTGACATACTGCGGGCCGCCAGCGTCCCATGCACGGACCTGCCCTCTTTCAAACACAGTTTCGCTTGACTATATGGCTAGATGGCAGCGCGCCTGCGGTGGCTGCCCTGACCTGCCGTTGACGGGGGTCTGACGAGGAGACTTGAGATGAGTGCTGCCCTTCCGATGCTGGCTGGTGACTCCGGCCTGTCCCGCTACCTCAATGAAATTCGCCGCTTTCCCATGTTGCAGCCGCAAGAGGAATATATGCTCGCCAAGCGTTGGCGCGAGCATCATGATCCCGATGCCGCGCAAAAACTGGTGACCTCGCATCTGCGGCTGGTCGCCAAGATCGCCATGGGTTACCGTGGTTATGGCCTGCCGATCGGCGAGGTGATTTCGGAAGGCAATGTCGGCCTCATGCAGGCCGTCAAGCGCTTCGAGCCCGAACGCGGCTTCCGCCTTGCCACCTACGCCATGTGGTGGATCAGGGCCTCCATTCAGGAATATGTCCTGCGCTCCTGGTCACTCGTCAAGCTGGGCACCACCGCCAACCAGAAGAAACTCTTCTTCAACCTGCGCAAGGCCAAAAGCCAGATTTCGGCTCTGGAAGAAGGTGATATGCAGCCCGATCAAGTGGCGCAGATTGCTACAAAACTGGGTGTCAGCGATAAGGAAGTCATTGACATGAACAGGCGGCTGTCCGGTGATTCGTCGCTGAACACGCCGATGCGCGATGAAGGCGGCGGCGGCGAATGGCAGGACTGGCTGGTGGATGACAGCGATTATGCCGAAACCCATCTGGCCGAGGGCGAGGAGGCGGATAACCGCCATCAGGCGCTGACCGGCGCGCTGGCGGTGCTCAATGCCCGCGAGCGGCGGATTTTTGAAGCCCGCCGTTTGCAGGACGATCCTGAAACGCTGGAAAATCTGTCTACCGAATTTGGCATTTCGCGCGAGCGCGTCCGACAGATCGAGGTGCGGGCTTTCGAGAAAGTGCAGGACGCGGTGCGCTCTGGCGTGGCGCGTATTGAAGCCAAGCCGCAGCCACTGGCCCTGCCGGGACGGATGGGCGCGGCGAACTGAAGGATCTCAACTTGCAGCGTGCGCGCTGCGATCCTGCACGCCCCATTCACCTTTGCCCGAAAGCATATAGATCCAGCCCCATGTCGCAGCGAGATTGCGCACCATCTGAAACGTGACGGGTTCCACCAGGGCAATGATGATGGCCTGCATGGGACCAAGTCTGGTCGGGCGGTTGAGCCAGCGCCGATAAAGCATCACTGCCCAGGCCTGGAAACCAATGTCGGCACATAATTTGGCGAAGAGCAAGCCGCCGACGGGCACGATCATCGACCAGCGCCCGGTGGCCAGATAGAACAGCAAAAACCCAAAGGCGAACAGCCCATAAAGGGCCTGTAGCGATTCAATCGCGGTGATCGGCAACATCAGCAAGCCGAGGCGGCCATAATGGCGATCGCCAACCATGGCGCGGAAGCGGTATTGGGTTTGCAGAAAGCCGCCAAACCAGCGTCGCCGCTGGCGCATGAAGGCCATGGGTGTAGCCGGTGCTGATGTGGCGGCGACAGCGCCACCGACCACCGCGCTTTGCCACTTCAGCCCGAAATCGCCGCTATGGCGCATCAGGCGGTTCATCAGGTCATAATCTTCCACAAGGGAGCCCGGATCAAAGCCGCCGACATCCAGGACTGCTCGGCGCCGGTAGCCGGCAAAGGCTCCCGAGACCAGCAAAAGGCTGTTTTGGCTCATCCAGGCATAGCGGAACAGGAAGCTGCGCATGTATTCGTAGGCCTGGAATGATTCCAGCAGCCGTGCCGAGAGACCCTTGCCACAGGTGGGCCACAAAATCCCGGTGGCCGCGATCAGACGGGGCTCGGTCGCAAATGCCCGCCGCATGGCCGAAAGAGCGTCTGGCTCCAGTCTGGTGTCGGCATCGACAGTGACAACGACTTCGCTGGTAAGCAGCGGCAGGGCGGCATTGAGCGCGGCTGCCTTGCCACCGTGCGCCAGGCGCAGCCAGCGCACGCTGGTGTGGCGGGGGCTGGCC
>DAICZI010000460.1 GCA_027311205.1 Beijerinckiaceae bacterium
GACCACGACGGCGCGCTGGTCAAAAGCAATCGCGGCGAGGGTGGCGGCGGTGTAGGGGCCAATGCCGGGAAGCGCGCGCCAGCCCTGCTCGTCCTGCGGGAAGACGCCGTTCAGATCATGAGCGATATAAACAGCGGCCTCATGCAGCCGGCGGGCGCGGGCGTAATAGCCAAGCCCGGCCCAGGCGCGCATGATATCCTCCCGCTGCGCATTGGCGAGCGCCTGCACATCGGGCCAGCGCGCCAGAAAGGCTTGAAAATAAGGGATGACAGTCGCCACCAATCTCTGCTGCAGCATGATCTCCGAAAGCAGAACCTCGTAGGGCCGGGCGGTGGCACCGGGCGGGGCGCGCCAGGGCAAGGCCCGGTGGGCCTGATCATACCAGGCCAGAAGGTCGGCCGAAAAGCGCGATGGATCCGGTTGGGCGCGGGTCATGTTTGTGCTATAGGCAAAGACATCATCTCCGTCGAGGCTGGCGTAACACCGATGCAGACCAGACCCGCCCGCCGCGCGTCAGCCGTGCCTTTGGGCCAGCTCATAGGGGCCTCGCTCGACCCGTTGCTGGCCAAGCGCGGCTTTACCGAGAGCGGGCTGATCATGAATTGGCAGGCTATCGTCGGCGACCGCTTGGCGAAGGTCTGCACGCCGGAAAAAATGCTCTATCCGCCGCGCGGCCCCAAAACCGCACCCGATGCGAAAAGCCAGCCCGCCACTCTGGTGCTGCGGGTGGAAAGCGCCATGGCGCTGGAATTGCAACATCTGGCTCCGGTGATTGTCGCCAGGATCAATGGCCATTTCGGCTGGGCCGCGGTTGCCAAATTATCGCTGCGCCAGGGGCCGGTGGCGACCAAGATGCTGAAAAAGCCACCAAGGCCGCAACCCGATGCGGCGATGCAGGCCAAAGCCCGCGCCATCAGCGCCGGAATTGAGGATGAGACGCTGCGTGAGCACCTGGCTACCCTGGGTGCCCTGGTGCTGCGCGAACAAGGTTGATCAAATCCCTGCGAGGCGCGTTCAATGCGAACAAATGCCGTCTTTCAGTCACAGTCAAAATGCATTAAGCCAAGTCAAGGAAACGGTTTCAAACTCACAGGAATGCCCATGTCCAACAGCTTTACCCTTGATCGCCGCCGTCTGCTGCAATCGGCCACCGTCGGCGGGCTGATGCTGCTGGCCGGCAGTGGCCGCGCGCTTGCCGCCGGGCCGGATTACACCATGGCGCAGTTGATGATCCCGATGCCGCTGAAAGACCTGCCCGAGGGCAAGCCCGGCGCGCCGGTGACCATCATTGAATATGCCTCGATGACCTGTCCGCACTGCGCGCATTTTCAGGTCGAGACCATGCCGCAACTGAAAAAAGATTATCTCGATACCGGCAAGGCTGTGCATATTCTCCGTGAATTTCCGCTTGATCCGCTGGCGACCGCCGCCTTCATGCTGGCGCGCTATGCGGGCGATGACAAGCGCAATGCGCTGGTTGACATGCTGTTCCGGCGCCAGAACGATTGGGTCTATGTCGACAAGCAAATTCCGGCGCTCACCAAACTGGTGGCAGAAGTTGGTATCACGCCCTATGATTTTGCCAAGGGCCTCGCCGACAAGACGCTGTATGACAATGTCAACAAGATGCGCGACATTGCCGCCAATAATTTCAAGGTTGATTCGACCCCGACGTTTTTCATCAACGGCCGCCGCCATGAGGGCGATTTTGAGGTCAAGGATCTGGCTGATCTGATCAAGGTTTAGGGACTGTCATGGCGGCGCTTGCTGATCTCTTCCCCGGCTTTGACCAACATCAGGTCGAGGGGCCCGGTGGTGGCAGTTTTGCACGGGTTGGCGGCAAGG
>DAICZI010000461.1 GCA_027311205.1 Beijerinckiaceae bacterium
GGGCGCAAACGCGCCCTTGGAACGCGGGCCCCGATGCTTGTGCCATTGCTGCCCAACCAGCGCTGGAGCCTTGATTTTGTTTCTGATCAGTTCACTGATTGCCGCAGGTTCAGGGTTTTGACTGTGGTCGATGACTGTACAAGGGAATGTCTGGCCTCCGCCGCGAGTCTCCCTATCCAGATCGATCCTCGAATAAAATCGAAAGAGGCCTGAAAAGCTCATCACGGTGCGGTTTGTTCTTTATCCTGCTGTACATCCGGCATCATATTTCCGGCGCGCGCTTCATGCAGAATAAAGCCCTCCCCCGGATCGCATGGCTCGTCCCAAGGGCGGGCGGCAAGGACGCGAGTGGTATCAAGAAAGCCAGCGTCCCAACGACTGGTAATGCCATGCGGACTGAAGTCTATGTCTTTGAAATGATCGTCACCCTGCAATGGTGGAGCTAAGAGGCGCACGACGTGCATCTGCGTAAGACAGCCATAGCCGGCAAGTTCCCGCACGCCCTCCGCATCCTTTTGCTCTGGAGTCATCCGGCCAGCAAGATCTGCTATCACATGGCGCAGCTTATGGATCTGGCGTTGCCTCATTATGTGGCTATTGGCACGGCTGGCATATTGAAGGTCTTTCTGGCGCGCGGCAACGCGCCATAGACTGTCGGGTTCGGGGCCATTGGGTGCCCACATATGGACGGCAAAAACCAGGCTGTTTTTGCGCGCCTTATCGTCGAAGACTGCCTCTACCGGCGTGTTGGAAAGAATGCCGCCATCCCAGTATAGCTCGCCATCGATGCGTACAGCCGGAAAGGCCGGGGGCAGTGCCCCCGAGGCAAGAATGTGACGCAGGTCAAGCGGCTCATCGCGACTGTCAAAATAACGCATGTTCCCAGATTGAACATGCGCCGTCCCCACGGTGAGGCGCGGCGCCCCGCTGTTAAGCAGGTCTGGCTCAATCAGTCTCTCCAGCGTGGTGGCCAACGCGTCGGTATGATAATAGCTGTTGATCCCTGACCACTGCGGCATCAATTGGCCAAGCCAGGAAAAAGGATTGGGCGTGAAAAATCCGTCCACACCACCCAGCATGGTGGCGTTATTGCTCAGCCCTCGACCCCATATGGGTAGATTGTCGAGCAACTGCATCATCGGTGAATGACGCACCTGCATCCAGAATGCGCGCAGACGAGCCAAGCGATTTTCTGGTGCATTGCCAGCAATCAGGGCCGCGTTGATCGCGCCAATCGAAGTACCGATGATCCAGTCAGGCTCGATCCCCGCTTCCTGAAGGGCCTGATAAACGCCCGCCTGATAGGCGCCGAGAGCGCCGCCTCCCTGAAAGACCAGCGCAATCTGGCCAACTTTCCCGCGATCCATGATCGGTTCTGGCCGTAGCTTCGGAGATTTCATGCGATGGCTCCAATTAGTGGGCTGTCCAACCGCCATCGACCGGGATGGCCGCGCCGGTGATAGAGGCAGCTTCGGCGCTGCAAAGAAAGGCTGAAACTGCGCCAATTTCCTCGACGGTCGCAAAGCGCTTGTTGGGCTGTTGTGCGAGCAGCAGATCCCGGATCACCGCGTCCCGAGCGATACCATGCACCTTCGCCTGATCCTCGATTTGCTTTTCGACCAGCGGCGTAAAGACATATCCAGGGCAAATGGCATTGCAAGTAATCTGCTCTTCGGCTGTCTCTAACGCCGCAGTTTTTGTCAATCCGATCAGACCGTGCTTGGCTGCTACATAGGCAGACTTGAACGGCGAGGCAACTAAACCATGCGCCGAGGCAACATTGAC
>DAICZI010000462.1 GCA_027311205.1 Beijerinckiaceae bacterium
CTACGGGCCACCGGCGCTATGATTGGCGAGAGCATCACCAGGTTTTTGACTGGCGTGGTGCTGGTTTATTATTACCCGACCTTGCAGGCCAATCTCTCATCAAGCGCCTTGTATGCCATTTTGGGGGTGCTCACGGTGATCACCATTGTGCCGATTGCGTTGTTTGGCGTGCAGACGTCTGGCATCAGCGTGGAGCAGACTGGGACGGACATTACCAAGTTGCAGCCACAATAGTTTCAGGCTGCGCAAAATTGCATAAGTACGAGAGGCCCGAGCTGGCGCTCAGGCTCCCCCGGCATCGGGCCTCAGACACCGCCACCGCAGCGGTTGCAGCGATGATGACACTCCTCACGGACGTCGGCAAAACCGCCGTCGAGGTAAAGAAGGACATCCCCGGCTTTATCGGCAACCGGCTTCAGCACGCACTCTGGCGCGAGGCGATTGCGCTGGTCGCGGAAGGTGTCTGCGACGCCAAAACCGTTGATGATGTGGTGAAATCCAGTTTTGGTCCCCGCCTTGCGGTGCTGGGGCCGCTGGAGAATGCGGATCTGGTCGGCACCGACTTGACGCGCGCCATTCATGACTATCTGCTGCCAGCGCTTGACCGCGCGACGACGCCCTCGCCATATCTGGATCGGCTCATTGATGCGGGGCGATTGGGGTTCAAATCGGGCATCGGGTTCCAGACCTGGACGCCTGAGCAGCAGGCGCAATTGCGGGCCAGGGTAACGCAGCATCTGATGGCGAGCTTTGGCGCGCCGCTGGTCAAAAGGGATTAAAGCACATGGCAAAGCCCAAATCCGACAAGGTCATCATCACCTGCGCCATTACGGGCGGCATTCATACCCCGACCATGTCGGATTTCCTGCCCTTCACACCCGATGATATTGCAGCGCAATCGATAGCCGCTGCCGAAGCCGGAGCCTCGATCCTGCATTTGCACGCGCGCGATCCGAGGGACGGCCGCCCGACGCCCGACCCCGCCGTGTTCATGCAATTCCTGCCGCGCATCAAACAGGCCACCGATGCGGTCATCAATATCACCACCGGCGGCGGCCTCAACATGAGCGTCGAGCAGCGCCTCGCCGCGCCCCTGCTGACCCGCCCAGAAATGTGCTCGCTGAATATGGGGTCAATGAATTTTGGCATTTTTGGTCTGGCCGACCGCTACAAGACATGGAAATATGATTGGGAGGAGCCCTATCTGCGCGGCACCGACGATTTCATTTTCCGTAACACTTTCCGCGATATCGAGCGCATCCTGAAAATGCTCGGCGAGGAGCACGGCACCCGCTTCGAGTATGAGTGCTATGATATCGGGCATCTCTATAACCTGGCGCATTTTGTTGATCGCGGGCTGATCAAGCCGCCGTTCTTCGTCCAGACGATCTTTGGCATTCTGGGCGGAATAGGCCCGGACATGCGCAACCTGATGTTCATGAAGGAAACGGCGGACCGGCTGTTTGGCGCGGACTATCGCTGGTCGGTGCTGGCCGCCGGGCGCTTTCAGATCCCCTTTGCCACGCAGGCGGCGATGATGGGCGGCAATGTGCGGGTTGGCCTTGAGGATTCGCTGTTCATCGGGCGCGGCAAGCTCGCCACCTCCAACGCCGAGCAGGTCAGCAAAATCCGCCGCATTCTGGAAGAACTGGGCCACACCATCGCCACGCCGGCCGAAGCGCGCGAGATTCTGGCGCTCAAGGGCGGGCACAATGTCGGATTTTGATCAGCTCTGGGGCTGGCACGCCATGCGGTTTGAAGACGCCAATGC
>DAICZI010000463.1 GCA_027311205.1 Beijerinckiaceae bacterium
CCCCTGAAGCGCCCCACGGCAGGCATCGCCATGGGCCTGATTCTGGAAGGCACGCGCTTTGCGGTGCTCTCCGATATTCTTGGCGACGAGGATCATCTCGGCGACATGGATTTCAAGGTGGCAGGCACCGAGGAAGGCATCACCTCGCTGCAGATGGACATTAAAATCGCTGGCATTACCGAGGAGATCATGAAGGTCGCCCTGGCGCAAGCCAAAGATGGCCGTCTCCATATCCTTGGCGAAATGTCCAGGGCGCTGACCGGCGCGCGTGCAGAACTTGGCGAGTTTGCCCCGCGCATCGAGACGCTGAAAATCCCGACCGACAAAATCCGCGATGTCATCGGTACCGGCGGCAAGGTTATCCGCGAGATCGTCGAGAAAACCGGTGCCAAGATCAACATCGAGGATGACGGCACCGTGAAAGTCGCGTCCAGCGATGGAGCCAAGATCAAGGCGGCGATTGCCTGGATCAAGTCGATCGCCTCAGACCCGGAAGTTGGCCAGATTTATGAAGGCACCGTCGTGAAAACCGTCGATTTTGGCGCCTTCGTCAATTTCTATGGCGCGCGTGACGGGCTGGTGCATATCTCGCAACTGACGGCGAGTCGCGTCAACAAGACCACCGACGTGGTCAAGGAAGGCGACAAGGTCAAGGTCAAGCTCGTCGGCTTTGATGATCGCGGCAAGGTCCGCCTATCGATGCGCGCCGTGGATCAGGCCACCGGCGCTGACCTCGAAGGCAAGGAAACCGCCGCCGAGTGAGCGCGGGCAAGCGGGCTCGGATGGGTCAAAGCGAAGTTTTGACCTCAACCACAGCGAACCGTCATGGCGGGGAGCAAAGCTATGAGGCAACCCGGAGGGCTCCGTGAACCCCTGGGTTGCTTCGCTACGCTCGCAATGACAAATAATTGAGCCAATACAAAACCTTCACCCAAAAACATCTTTCCCAGACGTCCTCTCTGAAAGCCTCTGATGATCCGTTCCGCGCTGATGAATGTCATGACCACCGCCGCGCTGAAAGCCGGGCGTGGGCTGAAGCGTGATTTCGGCGAGGTCGAGAACCTGCAGGTCTCGCTGAAAGGCCCAGGCGATTTTGTCAGCCTTGCGGATAAAAAATGCGAAATCACCCTGCATGAGGAATTGTCCAAGGCCCGCCCCGGCTATGGCTTCATCATGGAGGAGAGCGGCATCGTCGAGGGGCCGGACAAGAGCCACGTCTGGCATGTTGATCCGCTTGATGGCACCACCAATTTTCTGCACGGCCTGCCGATTTTCGCAATATCAATTGCGCTGGAGCGAGACGGCCACATCGTTGCCGGGCTGATCTACAACCCAGCCACCGACGATATGTATGTCACTGAAAAAGGCCAGGGCGCGTTTCAGAACAACCGTCGCCTGCGCGTTTCGGCGCGCCGCGACATGTCGGAGGCGTTGATTGGTTGCGGCGTGCCGCACCTCGGAAAGGCCGCTGAACATCCGCGCTTCAAGGCCGAACTTGCCGCAGTCATGACCAGGGTGGTCAATGTACGCCGCCTTGGCGCGGCTTCGCTGGATCTGGCCGCTGTCGCTGCCGGACGCCTTGAGGCCTATTGGGAGCGCGGGCTGCAAAGCTGGGACATGGCCGCCGGCATTTTGCTGGTGCGCGAGGCTGGCGGTTATATTTCCGATGCCGATGGCGGCGACAACCCGCTCGCAACAGGCACGATTTGCGCTGGCAATGAATATATTAATCGCCAGCTACTGGCTTTGCTCGCCAAGGCCTGAC
>DAICZI010000464.1 GCA_027311205.1 Beijerinckiaceae bacterium
GGCTATGATGTCGCGGTCGGCGGCGGCTATGGGGCTGATGCTCACATCGGGCGGGTGCTGCGTGAAAAAGTCCGCGCCGAGGAGGCCCCGGCTTTGGTCATTCACATGCTGGAAGCCTGGCTGATGCAGCGTTCCGTCCCCACTGAAACCTTCGCAGCCTTTGCCAATCGTCACGATGTCGCAACGCTCCAGACCCTGCTGATGCCAACAGGCAATGCCGCATGAACATGTCCCTGCGCCCTTTGTCGATCACGCCTATGCCGCAAGTGCGGCTGCTGCCTGACACCGCGCCGTTCAGCGCCGAACAGCGCGATTGGCTGAACGGGTTTTTCGCCGCCTTGCTTGCCGCCCCGGCAGAGGACGCCAGTCCACCCGCGCCGGAAGCGGAGATCACCTGGCATGATCCGGCGCTGCCACTGGATCAGCGCATGGCTCTGGCCAAGGGGCAGCCGCTTGATTTGCAACTCTATGCGGCCATGGCGCAGCAGGATTGCGGGCAATGTGGCTATATCTGCTCCAGCTATGCGGCGGCGCTGGCCGGCAAAACCGAGGCGCGCCTCAACCTTTGCGCGCCCGGCGGCAAAGACACGTTTCGCATGGTCAAGAGCCTCATGGTCGATGCCGGGGCACCTGCTGCCTCGAGTCCGGCGAGCCCGCCTGCCATCGCGGCGGCGCCGCCCGGCGCTGGCCGCGACAGCCCCGTGCCGGTGCGGTTTGTGACGCGTGAACGGCTCAATCTGGCTGGCAGCCAGAAGGAAACCTGGCATATTGAATTTGATCTGGCAGGTAGCGGCCTCACCTATCAGCCCGGCGACAGCTTTGGCGTGTTCCCGCGCAAATGACGAGCGGCTGGTTGATGCGATTATCGCGCTGATCGGCGCGCGGCCCGAAGCCATCATCAGCCTCGATGGCCGCGATCTGCGGCTGCGCGATGCGCTCATCGAAGTGACAGCGCTCGGCCCGGCTCCCGACACGCTGTTTCAGTTGATTTCCTACGTCACCGGCGGCGATACGCGGCTGAAAGCCAAAAGGCTCGCTGAGGGCGAAGACCCGGACGGCGATCTTGACAAGCTCGACGTGCTCGGCACCCTGCACAAGTTTGCGGGGGTCAAACTTGGCCCGGAAGCCTTTGTCGAGGCGCTGGAGCGCCAGCAGCCGCGGCTTTATTCGATCTCCTCCTCGCCCTTGACGGCAGAGGACCGGCTGACCCTCACCGTTGACAAGCTGCATTATCGCCTTGGCCAGCGCGAGCGCTTTGGCGTCGCCTCGACCTTTCTCGATGAATTGGTGGCACCGGGCCAAACATTGATGGCCTATGTGCAAAAGGCCCACGCCTTTGCCTTGCCGGCCGATCCCAGCGTGCCGGTGATCATGATTGGCCCCGGCACGGGTGTCGCGCCGTTTCGCGCCTTTGTGCAGCACCGCGCCGCCGTGGCTGCGCCCGGCAAAAACTGGCTGTTTTACGGGCACCAGCGCCGCCAAACCGATTTTTTCTACGAGACGGAATGGTCGCGCCTGCAAAAAAGCGGCGTGCTCAACCGCCTGACGCTGGCATGGTCGCGCGATGGCACCGAAAAATCTATGTGCAGGATCGGATGCGGCAGGTCGGGCATGATTTATGGTCGTGGCTCGAAAAGGGCGCGCATCTCTATGTCTGCGGTGATGCCAAGCGCATGGCGCGCGATGACGAACGGGCGCTGGTTGACGTGGTGGCCAGCCACGGCGGGCGCTCCAGCGAGGCGGCTATTGCCTATGTCGCGGG
>DAICZI010000465.1 GCA_027311205.1 Beijerinckiaceae bacterium
TTGCCACCAGCACGCCATCCGCCACCAATTCAGCCAGGCGCTCGGTGCCATCGATCGACACCCGCAGCTTGGCGGCTTGATAGGATTGGCGCAGCAGCGACACTTCATTGATCGCGCGGGCGGTTTCAATCCTTCCATCAGGCAGCAGGGCCCGCGTCATCAGGGGATGGATGATGGAAGCATGCGCCGCGTGCAGACGGGTGATCAGATCGTCTTCGGCATATTCATTCATCAAAAAGCAGACGGAGCCGCGATTCATGCCATAAATCGGCATAATCCGGCCCATGAAGCGGTGCAGCGTCTGCAACATCAGGCCGTCGCCACCCAGCGCCACCACAACGTCAGCATTTTCTGGATGGTGATTGCGATAATGCGCCGTCAAGGCCACCAGCGCAGCCTGGGCATCAGGCGTTGATGACGCAAGAAAAGCGATTTTGGGGTGCGCGGGAACAAGGCTCATGGCAACCGCCTGCGAAAGCCGGAAGCCGGCGAACAACAAATCACCCCTGCCCCCGGCGCTCTCTCCGCCGTGGAGAGAATGTGGCACGCAACGCCGGTTGAGGGCAAACTGGACGCAACATTACCAATCGCGACCGACACCCGATAATCACGCGTGCGCAATATAATCGCGTAGCGCCTCGTGCTCGCTTTCGATCTCGGCGATACGATATTTCACCAAATCGCCGATCGAAACGACACCTTCAAGCCTGCCGTGGTGCGTCACCGGAACATGGCGGAACCGCCCTGTCGTCATTTGCTCCATCACCGTCTGAATCGACGATGCCCGCGTTGTTGTTGCGACTTTGGCTGTCATGAATTTTGAAACGGCTTCACCAAGCGCGACCGGTCCGTGGTGTGCAATGGCATGCACTACATCGCGCTCGGAAAGAATGCCAAGGATGTTGGCACCCGCGTCGACCACAATCACCGCGCCAATGCCTTTTTCCGCCAGGAGATTGCTGACTTCCAGCAAGGTCCGGTGCGGCTGCGTGGTGACGACATCACGCCCTTTGACCGCCAGGATGCGTTCGACTGTCATTGCTTCCTCCCGTCTTGACGCTACCTCTCATTGGGTCAGCGTATCAAGGGTCAGGATGCGCCCGTTCTGCCGCGCTGGCAAGACTTGGCTGTGCTTGTGGTTCACGCCGGTCAAAAAAATCAAACAGCAGCAGTCCCGCCAGCACGCCGCCGATATGGGCTTGCCAGGCTATCGGCCCCGAGCTGATGCCAAGCGAGCCAGATCCGATGCCGGTACCCAGATTGACAATGAACCAGACACCCAAAAACGACATCGCCGAGCGGTCGACGATCACCTCGGCCAAGGTCAACGGGCGAACGTAGCCAGCTTGCGGTGTCAAGCCGCCCGGCTGAAACACAAAGCGCACCGCCGCGCCCATTGTGCCCGCCACCGCCGCAGAAGCGCCAATCACCGGCGCAACCGACGTCGCATTAAAGGCATAATGCATCAACGCCCCCGCCACCGCCGTCACCGCCAGCAGAGCCAAGAAGCGCAGGGTGCCGAATCGCCGCGCCACCGGCGCACCAAACACCAGCAGCCATAGGCAGTTGGAGCCGACATGCACCCACGATGCGTGCAAAAACGCATAAGTCAGCAGGGTCCAGGGCTGGAAACTGCCACTGCCAATGAGAAATTGTGCCAGCGCCGCGCCCTCTGCGCCAGCGCGACCCTGCGCCTGCAGCCCGGCTATGGCCGAGCGCATGGCCTGCGGATCGAAATAATAGGTCAGGCG
>DAICZI010000466.1 GCA_027311205.1 Beijerinckiaceae bacterium
TATCATGACTAACATCAACCCAACCCCACCACGAATACTCAAGTGTGATGCAATTCAAAGCAGGGAACTTTCGGTATAAATTCTTCACGAGTAAATCGAGATGTTTCGGATTATTTGCATCCGCGCCAGTTATCGCGCTACGACTACCTATTTGAACACGGTTATCTGGCAAAAGCCGATAATAGTGACGGAGTGTGCGGGTATCAGTGAGGGGTGCACGCATCTTGAATCCGCAAACGTCCAGTTCGCTCGAAGTTAAAGGCCTTGTAACGATGGAATTGGATAAAATCGGCATGAGGCTGTTTTTGATCAGCGGATGCAGCCCTTGCGCCCCATAAGCGGCGGTGGCAATGGCAACAGTTCGGGCGCGGACAATTCCACCGGGAGTTGTCAGGTAGTGGTGATCACCCTTGGTGCGCCATTCGCCCACGGGGCTGGCCGGATGCACTTTGGCACCGAGCTTTCGTGCCAAATTGAGATAGCCAAAAGCGAGCTTTGCGGCATGGATGGCGATGCCATCAGGTTCGTGAAGTGCACCAGCAGCTTCCTCGTCGCGCACCACATTGGCGCGCAGCTCCTCTCGCCCAATGATGCGCGTGGCATAACCGAATTTCTCATTGAGCAACAACGATTCTTCGGTTAGCGCAGCCATCATGGTCGGCTTGTGGGCAATGTAAAAATGCCCGCCATCCTGTGGCTGACAATCAAACTCGCCCGAATTGATCAGCGCGCGAAAAAGACTGAACGACTCCAGCATCTCCGCATGCAGCAAACGCGCGGTATCAAGACCCCAGCGTTGGATCCATTGTGATCGTTTCAAGCGACCCGCTGATATCTGCGCTTGCCCGCCATTGCGGGTGCTGCAACCCCAAGCAACTTGGTTAGCTTCCAGCACATGAGCTTTTATGCCATGCTCCCGTGCAAGATGAATGGCGCAAGAAAGACCCGTATAACCGGAACCGATGATCGCAACATCGACATCAATGTCGGCGACGACTGCCCCATCATCTACTGGCGGCGCGCCGGCCGTATCAATCCAATATGTCGGGCAATAAGCACGATTGTGGCCAGGTCCGCGCGCAATCATCGGGTCAAAGCGCGGATCATAGCTTTCCGGGGATGGTGCCTTGGCGTTTGCAAGCTCGAACATCAAGTTATCCTTGGTCAAGGCGCAATCAGAGGACGCTGTTTACGAAATGCCTGCTTATGGACAATGACGCCCGCTTCATGACGGAAGAGATCGCAGCCTTGTGCCTCAATCCGCTCGCCGCGTGTGTTTGTGCCGCTAAAAGTCCATTCCGACACAGCGCGATCACCACAGACAAAATGACTGTGATGGCTCCAGATTGCGTCAGGCATGGCGGTCCACACATCAACAAAAGCGTTGGCTATGGCCTGCACACCGATCAAACGGGTGCCGTAAAACATCGGGACCGGCAACGGTGTCAAATACGCAATTATTCGCGAAATGCCGCATGACCGCATCAATATCATGGCGATTGAACGCCGCGAAAAGCGCATTGAGGTCGTCAACCGATAGGGCAGGGTCCTTCAAGGTTATGCTCCAATCGTCGATTTATCTCGTCCAGCCTAGGCGCAGTGTCCAGGATGTTATATAGCCAGGTTAGCAGTTGATTAAGTCCAGATGACCCCCTGGCTCGTCAATGCGCTGCGGTCCCCGTCTCGCTGAAGAAAGTCACGAACCGGCAGAGTCTGATTTTGAAGGCCAGAACATGCCTGCTCCTAAAATT
>DAICZI010000467.1 GCA_027311205.1 Beijerinckiaceae bacterium
CTATCAGATCCCCTCGGCGACGCCGACGCGCGCCGGCATGATCGCCAAGGCGCAGGCGACGGCGATGCTCGGCCTCGGCGTCGTCTCCGCGCTCAGGCTGCTGATGCGGCTGAAACCGGCGGCGGTGATCGGCTTTGGCGGCTATCCCACCGTGCCGCCGCTGCTGGCCGCGACATTTCTGAAAATCCCCACCGTTCTGCATGAGCAAAACGCCGTGCTGGGAGCCGCCAACCGCATGCTGGCCCGCCGGGTGAGTGCCATTGCCACCGGTTTCGGGCGGCTGGGCGGCTCCGATGGCTCCGTCCGGGCCAAGGCGCGCGATGTCGGCAATCCGGTGCGCCCGGCGGTGCTTGAAGCCGCGCAGGTGCCCTTTCCCGCGCTCGGCGAGGGCGGCCTGCAGGTGCTGGTCACCGGCGGCTCGCAAGGCGCGCGCGTCTTTGCCGATATCATGCCGGAAGCTTTGGCGGTGATGCCGCCTGACGTGCGCGCAAAGATGCACATTGTCCAGCAGGCCCGGCCCGAGGATGTGGCGCGCGTCAAGGCCGCTTACGCGGCGTCTGGCACCGATGCTGTGGTGGAAAGCTTTTTTGCCGATCTGCCGGCCAGAATGGCTGCGGCGCATCTGGTGATTGCGCGGGCAGGCGCTTCCACCGTCGCGGAACTGGCGGTCATTGGCCGCCCGGCCATTCTCGTGCCCTTTCCCCATGCGCTCGACCAGGACCAGGCCGCCAATGCGGCTGAACTCGAAAAGAGTGGCGCGGTAAAGGTCATCCGCCAGCCCGACTTTACGGCCCATTGGGTCGCCCAGGCGCTCGAACAGGCGCTTGACAATCCCCCCGCCCTGGTTGAACGGGCCAGGGCAGCCAAAGCCCAGGGGCGGCCCGATGCCGCGAGCCGCCTCGCTGATCTGGTGCTCGCCGTGGCGCAAAAGCACAGTTTGGAGACCAAAAAATGAAATTGCCGCAGACGTTAGGGCCGATCCATTTTGTCGGGATCGGCGGCATTGGCATGTCTGGCATTGCCGAAGTGCTGATCAACCTTGGCTACAAGGTGCAGGGCTCGGATGCCTCCGACAATGCCAATGTCAAGCGGCTGCGCGACAAGGGCGCGCTGATTCACATTGGCCATCGCGCCGAAAACCTCGGAGAGGCGGCCGTGGTCGTGGTCTCCACCGCCATCAAGCGCGAAAACCCGGAACTGCGCGAGGCGCGCGAGCGCCGCCTGCCGGTGGTGCGCCGCGCCGAAATGCTGGCTGAACTTATGCGCCTGCGCCAGTGCGTCGCCATCGCCGGCACGCATGGCAAGACCACGACGACCTCGCTGGTTGCCACGCTGCTGGATGCGGGCGGCTTTGACCCGACCGTCATCAACGGCGGCATCATCAATGCCTACGGCACCAATGCGCGCCTCGGCGAGGGCGACTGGATGGTGGTGGAGGCCGACGAAAGCGATGGCACCTTCCTGAAACTGCCCGCCGATGTTGCCGTCATCACCAACATCGATGCCGAACATCTCGATCATTTCATCACTTTTGACGCGGTGAAAAAGGCGTTTCGCGATTTTGTCGAGAACCTGCCGTTCTACGGCTTTGCCGTCATGTGCCTCGATCATCCGACGGTGCAGGATCTGGTGGGTCGCATCGAGGATCGCCGCGTCATCACCTATGGCGAAAACCCGCAGGCCGATGTCCGCCTTGAGGCGATTGATCTTGATGGCGGCGTCTCGAAATTCGGCGTGCTGGTGCGC
>DAICZI010000468.1 GCA_027311205.1 Beijerinckiaceae bacterium
CTTCGCGCGTTTCCACCGCAAATTCAGCGTTGGGGCCTTCGACGATTGCGTCTACCGGGCAGGCTTCCTGACACAGGCCGCAATAGATGCACTTGACCATGTCAATGTCGTAACGGGTGGTGCGGCGGGTGCCATCGTTGCGGCGCGGGCCAGCTTCGATGGTAATGGCCTGCGCCGGGCAAATGGCTTCGCACAATTTGCAGGCAATGCAGCGCTCTTCGCCATTGGGATAGCGGCGCAAGGCATGCTCGCCGCGATAGCGGGGCGACTGCGGGTTTTTCTCATGCGGGTAATTCAGCGTGGCTTTGGGCTTGAAAAAATAGCGCATCGACAGCCCAAAAGCTGCAACAAACTCGGTGAGAAAAAGTGATTTGGCTGCCTGATCCAGTTTCATGACTTCAATCCTAATGGCCCATTGCGCCCCAGCCGGTAGCCTCAAGCACACCTGCCACTACAACCACTCCGACCAGCGAAATGGGCAAAAACACTTTCCAGCCAAGCCGCATCAACTGATCGTAGCGATAGCGCTGCACGAATGCTTTGACCATCGAGAACATGAAGAACACGAGGCAGACCTTCAGGATGAACCAGATGACGCCCGGCACCCAGGTGAAGGGCGCGAACGGCAGTGGTGACAGCCAACCACCCAAAAACAGGATCGTTGTCATGGCGCACATCGAGACAATCGCGACATATTCCCCAAGCATGAACAGCATATAGGGCACCGATGAATATTCGACCATAAAGCCGGCAACAAGTTCTGACTCAGCTTCGGGAAGATCAAACGGCGGGCGATTGGTTTCCGCCAGCGCCGAGATGAAAAAGATCACGAACATCGGGAACAGCGGGATGAAATACCAGTTCAGAATGCCCCAGCCGTGATCTTGCGCTTGCACAATGTCGGTCAGGTTCAGGGACCCGGCACATAGAAGAACCGTGATAATGACAAAGCCAATCGAGACCTCGTAGCTGACCATTTGCGCGGCCGAGCGCAGGGCGCCCAGAAATGGATATTTCGAGTTGGAAGCCCAACCGCCCATGATGATGCCATAGACGCTCAGCGAGGAGATCGCAAAAATATACAGAACGCCAACATTGATATTGGCCAAAGCCCAGCCTTGCGCCACCGGAATCACGGCCCATGCTGCCAGTGCCAAAAAGCCGGTGACGAAGGGGGCCAGCAAAAACACGCCATTGTTGGCGCCGGCTGGAATGATCGGCTCCTTTAACACGAATTTCAGCATGTCGGCGAAGCTTTGCATCAGGCCCCAGGGCCCGACCACGTTCGGCCCCCGGCGCAATTGCACCGCCGCCCAGATCTTGCGATCGGCGTAAAGGACATAGGCAACAAAAATAAGCAGGCCAACGATAATGGCCAGGGCTTTGATGACAATCAGCAGAAGCGACAGAAACGAGGCAAAATCCATTTTTATTACTCCGCCGCCTGCACCAGGGCACCGGCCTCACGCGCTTTAGCGAGGCTGGAGCATTCCGCCATGACGCTGGATGCGCGGGCGATGGGGTTGGTTAGATAGAAATCATCGACTGAACTGACAAACGGTGCCTTGTCCAACGGGCCTGCCTTTGGTGCGGATTTGGCGGGCGTCGACGGCGCGATCGCAGCCCAAGCGCGCGAACTCAGTGAGCAGATCGCGCGTCACATCGGACTCATCGGGGTCATGGCCGTCGAATTCTTCCTCACCCCTCGGGGCCTGTTGGTCAACGAATTGGCGC
>DAICZI010000469.1 GCA_027311205.1 Beijerinckiaceae bacterium
GCCAAAGGCCTGAATGCCCGCGCCCACCTGGCCAATAATGACGGTTACGGATTTTTCAGCGCCTTGGGTGATCTGGTGATCACAGGCCCGACACGCACCAATGTCAATGACTTCCGGGCAATTTTGATCGAACCAACGGATCAAGGTTGATCAGCGCGGCGCGCGTTTGGCCAGAATGCGTTGCAGTGTGCGCCGGTGCATGCTGAGGCGGCGGGCGGTTTCGGAGACATTGCGCCCACAGAGTTCATAAATGCGCTGGATGTGTTCCCAGCGCACCCGATCCGCTGACATGGGATTTTGCGGCAGTTCGCTTTTGTCATGGCCGGTTGCCAGCAGCGCCGCCTCGATTTCGTCAGCATCGGCAGGTTTGGCGAGGTAATCGAAAGCGCCCAATTTCACCGCCGTGACCGCCGTTGAGATGTTGCCATAGCCAGTGAGAATAATGGCGCTGGCATCGGGGCGCAGCTCTTTCAGCCGGGTGATGACGTCGAGGCCGCTGCCGTCGCCCAGCCGCATGTCAATAACGGCGAAGGCGGGCGGTGCGGCGAGAATGGCGGCAATACCGGTCGCGACACTGTCAGCTATGGTCACATGATAGCCACGCGTCTGCATAGCCCGCTGCAATCGCGTCAGAAAAGCCTTGTCATCATCAACCAGCAAAAGGCTACGATCAGTCTCCGCCTCGGAGTGCGATCCTGCTGCCCATGTAACGTCTGCGCCGCGCTCGTTCATGGCGAAGCCCTCCCTTTGCTTAAGCCAATGAATATGCACGATTGCGCAGAGTCTTCAATGTCCAGACCCAATTTTGTCAAAATTGCCAACCTCCGCCACCTTGAATTCTTCGAATCTGGCGCGTGGCCAGCGGATTGTTATAATGGCACCCGTCGCGGGGGCGCGCGCGTTTTCCGATACGACGCTTGCACCGGAGCGCTCCAGCAAAGTTTTGGCGATGAACAGGCCGAGCCCGAGGCCGGAGCCTTCCTCGGCCTTGGCGCGGCGGTTCTGCCGCGTCGTGACATAGGGCTCACCCAGTTGTGCCAGCACTTCGGGCAGAAAACCGGGGCCATCATCAGCGATGGTGACCGTCACCGTCTTCGCGTTCCATCGAGCGGTGACGCTCACTTGGGTGCGGGCGAAATCCAGCGCGTTTTCAACTAGATTGCCAAGGCCATAAATCACGCCGGCATTGCGCGCGCAGACCGGTTCGGTGCCGGCACCTTTCGCCACGATCTTCACGTCAATGCCGAAATCACGCTGGGGTTGGACCACTTCGGCGAGCAGAAGGCTGACGCTCATGTGACCAAGCAGGCCCGACTCGCTGTTCAGAGACGCCAGCTTGCCGAGAATGGTGCGGCAGCGTCCGATTTCCTCGCAGATCAGCAAAATATCTTCGCGTACCGGCCCCTCTTCGGTGACGCGGGCGCGCAATTCACGGGCGGCCAGGGTGATGGTGGACAACGGCGTCCCCAATTCATGGGCGGCAGCGGCAGCAAGACCATCGAGTTGGGTCAGATGCTGCTCGCGCGCCAAAGCCAGTTCGGTCACGGCCAGCGCCTGCGCGGAGGCACCCGGGTCAATGGACGGATTTATCAGCCTGACACCGGTGGCGAGCTGCTGCTGGGTCTGCATCAAGGCCGCTTGCTGCTGGTTCATCGTCGCGACATTGGTGTCGTAGATCATGCTGGTAC
>DAICZI010000046.1 GCA_027311205.1 Beijerinckiaceae bacterium
TCCGGATACACTGGCCCAGGTGCGCGCCTTGAGCGCCCATCCGGCCTTCGCATGGACGAACCCCAACCGGGTGCGAGCGCTGATCGGTGCCTTCGTCAACGGTAACCATCGTGGCTTTCATGCCGTTGATGGCTCGGGCTACGCCTTCCTTGCAGAATGCGTGCTGCGCCTGGATGGCGCGAATCCTCAAGTCGCGGCGCGGCTGCTTTCGGCGATGCGTAGCTGGAAAATGATGACACAACGTCACTGCAACCAGGCTTTGGCGGCCCTCAAGACCATTGCCGGACAGTCGATCCTGTCCGCCGATGTCCGCGATATCGTCACCCGCATGCTGGCTTAAGAAGTTGTTCATGTTTTGATTCTGTTTCATTGCGTGAGAACAAAAAAATGAACAAAAACTTACGATTTTTTTCATAAAACCCTCTGGACAAACCACGCAAATCGGATTCTTATCGCGCTTGAGTCTGAAATAAAGCGGCACTTTGGTTCGGACATCAACAAATTTCTGGGGTTTGACATGTCACACGCAAACGTGGGCGGCGCATCCGCGCGCCGAGGCGAGCGTTCGCATGCGTTGTTTGTACCAAATGTTGTTATTGGACTTGGCCGACTTAAATCCGTGCTTGCAGGCAATTACGCCTATGTATGCGCAGGAGCCATCAGCCTCTATATCTGCGCCTTTAGCTATGCAACCTGGGCACAAATACTGGATGTCCAGCAATCAATGGTTCGCTCGACACATGAAGGCGGACACTTTATTTCAATCATTTCAACACGAAACGCCACTGATCTCATCAGCATGAATGTCACGGCGGTTCTTGTGCTCAGCACCATAACGTTTTTGCTGATGCGCGAGATCGGTCGCAATCACCAGGCTACCCTGTTCCATAAGAAGCAATTGATCCGCATTGAAAAAGTCCTGGCGCGCGGCCACGCAGGCCTGATCGACTGGAACCTTACGGGGTCAAAACTGACGCTGTCATCGTCGCTGGGGGCGCTGCTTGGCAACGGCCAATTGCACACGCTCCTGACATCGAGCGCATTTCTGGCACAAATCCACCCCGATGATGCGCCGGTTTTCAACGACAGCCTGAACCGCGCCGTGGCACGAAACGTCTTTGACCACCAGGTGCGCCTGCGTGAAGGCGACGGCAGTTGGCGCTGGTTCCGCCTGCGCGCCGATGTGGTTGAAACCGCCCCGACCGGCGACATCCATCTTGTTGGCATCGTCATGGACATCAGCGAGCAGATGCACCTGATCAAGCAGACCAACACCGCCAATGCGCGGCTGGGCGATGCGATTGAAGCCATCTCCGAAGCCTTTGTCTTGTGGGACAAGGACAACCGGCTGGTCACCTGCAACAGCAAATACCGCAGCCTGCATGGCCTGGGCCTTGCCGACACGCTCCAGGGCACGGCCTATAGCCTGATCCGCGATCGCACCACCTTGCCGGAGATCGAGGCCAGTTCAAGCCTTGACCATGACCCCCATGCGCACAGCCAGTCCTGCATCGCCGAACTGAAAGATGGCCGTTGGCTGCAAATCAACGAGCGCCGCACCGCAGATGGCGGCTATGTCTCGGTGGGGGTCGACATCACCGCGCTGAAACAGAACGAAGCCAAGTTGCTGCATTCGGAGCGGCAATTGACCACCATGGTCGCCGACCTGCGTCGCTCGCGTCAGCATCTGGAAATGCAGGCCCAGCAGCTTGCCGACCTTGCCGAACGCTATCTCGAACAGAAAGCCGAGGCCGAAAGCGCCAATCTGGCCAAGTCAGAATTTCTGGCCAATATGAGCCACGAATTGCGCACCCCGCTCAACAGCATCATCGGCTTTTCCGAAATGATGCAACATCAGATCCACGGGCCGCTTGGCTCCAGCTATTATCACGGCTATTGCGACGATATTGCTGTCGGCGGGCGTCGCCTGCTGGCGATGATTTCAGACATTCTAGACATGGCCAATCTGGAGTCAGGTGCCATCCAAATCCGCCCGGCCCATATTGAGGTCACACCCGTCATCATGGCCGTGGCCGCTGAACTGGGGCCGCTCGCTGACAAAAAAGCTCTGACCCTGCGCGCGTCTTGTGAAGACTGCATCGAACTCGTGGCCGATGCCGACGCGCTGCGCAAAATCCTTGGGGCACTGTTGCGCAATGCCATCAAATTCACACCGCAACATGGCGTCGTGCGGCTCTCCGCCTATGGCTGCGGCAAGGACGTGGTGTTCGAAATTGAAGATACCGGCCCCGGCATGGCGGCTACCGCGCTGAACAACATCGGCAACCCCTTTGCAGCGCACGGCGCGGTGATGCCTGATGGCATGAAGGGTACGGGCCTTGGGCTTTCAATCGCTCGCGCTTTGGTTGATCTGCACAAGGGCGACATCAAAGTGCACTCCACCGAAGGCGTCGGCACCCTGATCGAGGTGCGCCTGCCTGCCGCGCCCAGCTTCGGCACGGCGAGGCCCGTCGCGCAAATCCGCCGCTCGCCGCGGCCAAGATCGAGCGGGGGCCCGCCACCAGCTTTGCCCCGGATGTCGCAACATCCGCAGGCAGGCGCAGGGTCGCGGCAAGGCCAGGGTCGGCGTTATCCAGACTGAGCGTTCCGCCATGAAGCCGGGCCACGGCTTCCGCCAAAGCGAGGCCCATGCCGGAGCCCGGCGTGCTGCGCGAGGCTTCCAGCCGCACAAACCGCTGCTTCACCCGCTCAAGATCAGTCGGAGCTATCCCCATGCCACGATCCCGCACGGTGATCGTCACCTCATGGTTGAGGCGGGCGCATGTGACACTGATATGAACCGGCGTCCCGTCGCGTCCGGCGCCATAATTCAGGGCATTGATGATCAGATTGCTGATCGCCTGCCCCAGCAATTCCCGGCTGCCGCGCACTTGCAGTCCGGCCATGCTGTGCAGATCCAGCGTCCCGCCCGCCTCCTCCACCATCGGTTGATAGAGTTCGACGCAAGCCTCCACGGCCTCGCCGACATCACAAGGCACCAAAGCCTCGCCTCCGGCACCAGCTTCCACCCGCGCGATTTGCAGCAACGCATTAAACACCGCCAGAAGCCGGTCGGATTCAACAATCACTTGCTCCAGCGCCGCCTCATGGTCCTCCTTGGCATCAAACTGCGACAGGGCCTGCTCGGCGCGGTTGCGCAGCCGGGTCAACGGCGTTTTCAAATCATGGGCGATATTGTCGGTTACTTCCCGCATCTCGGTCATCAGCTTGTTGATGCGATCCAGCATGGCATTGAGATTTTGCGCCAGCCGGTCAAACTCGTCCTGGCTCCCGGCCTGCGGCAGGCGCTGATCGAGATTGCCCGCCATGATTTCCGCCGCAGAGGCGCTCATCGCATCAATGCGGCTCAGGACGCGGCGCGCCAGCAGCAGGCCACCGATCAAGCCCAGCGCTCCCAGCGCCCCCAGCGACACCAGGAAACTGCGGGCAAAAATGGCGCGCAACGCCTCGCGATCAGCCATGTCGCGCCCCACCAGCAGATGAAAGCCGCCCGGCAATGAAAATATCCGGGCCAGGGCCACATGCCGGGCCACCGTTTCACCCGGTCGCTCATAGCTGGTCTCCACCGCCCCCGGTTTATTGAGCAGGCGCGGCGGCAGGGCTGCAATATTCCCCGCCAGCACCTGCCCCGCCGGATCGGTCAGGAGGTAAAGCGATGATCCCGGCTGACGCGCCCGCTTTTCCAGCGTCGAATAAAGCCCCTGCAAGCCACCCTGCGCATATTGCTCGGACAGGCCCTTGATTTCCTCATTGACGGTCGCGGCAATCTGCTGGTCGATGATTTGCTCGACCTCCCAACCAACGCTGACCAGCACCAGCGCGGATCCAAGGGCGAAGATCACCACATAGAGCAGCACCAGCCGGAACGATGTGCTGGCGATGAGTTTAGCGCGCGCCATCGCGGATCATATAGCCCGCGCCACGCACGGTCTGGAGGCAGGGCTCGGCTTCGCCCTTGTCGATTTTGGCGCGCAGCCGCGAAATATGAACATCAATCACATTGGTTTGCGGATCAAAATGATAGTCCCAGACATGCTCCAGCAGCATGGTGCGCGTCACCACCTGCCCGGCATGTTTCATCAAATATTCAATCAGCCGGAATTCGCGCGGCTGCAACGGAATATCCCGCCCTGCCCGGCTGAGCGTGCGCGACATGCGATCGAGCACCAGCGGGCCGGCACGGTAGGCTGCGCTGTCACTGGCCGCTGGCTGCCTGCGGCGCATCAGCACTTCGATCCGCGCCAGCAGTTCGGAAAATGAATAGGGCTTGGCAAGATAATCGTCGCCCCCGGCCCGCAGGCCTTTGACCCGATCATCGACCTGGCCCAGCGCCGAAAGAATCAAGACCGGCGTTTCAACTTTCTGCTCGCGCAATCCGCCAATCAACGACAGACCATCCAGTTTGGGCAGCATCCGGTCGACGATCAGCACATCATAAGCCCCGTCCCGCGCCATAGCATAGCCGTCCAGCCCATTATGGGCGGCATCGGCCACATGCCCGACTTCGCGCAGGGACTTGACCAGAAACGCGGCGGTCTCCCGATCATCTTCAATCACAAGTAAGCGCATGGCATCCTTGGTGGGTCATTCCCGCAGGAAACGCAACCGTGCGGGCCTTCAAATAAGGTGTTCCTATAGCCCAAACTGCGGCCTTTTTGCGCCGAAATTCGCAAGGCGACCCTGTGCAAGTTCAGATCATACCTGGCAGGAAGCACAGTAAAACGTCGAGCGGCCAGCCTGCACAATGCGCTCGATGGTGCCGGTGCAGCCTGTGGTGTCGCAACCGGCACCCTCGCGATCGTAGGCGCGAAAGCCATGCTGAAAATAGCCGAGCGCCCCATCGGCCTGGCGATGGTCACGCAGCGACGAGCCTCCCGCCGCGATGGCCTCCTCCAGCACGCCACGAATTTCGCGAACCAGGCGCACGGCCTCGCTGGCCTTGAGCGTGCCCGCCGCCCGCAACGGCGACAGCCGCGCCCGGTGCAGCGCCTCGCAGACATAAATATTGCCAAGTCCGGCCACCAGCCGCTGGTCAAGCAGCGCGGCTTTCAGCGGTGCGGCTTTGCCCGCCAGCATGGCCCGCAATTTTGCCCCGTCCAAAGCCGAATCAAACGGCTCAAGGCCAAGCGCGGCAAAAAACCGGCAAGTCGCCAAACCATCGCGCCGCACCAGATCCATGAAGCCGAAGCGGCGCGGATCATTATACGTGATGGTCGCGCCGGAATTCAGCACAAACATGACATGATCATGCGGCGCTCCTGCGCCGCGCGGATGGTGAAATTCGCCGATCGGGCTTTCATCCAGCCGAAATGAGCCACTCATGCCGAGGTGCATGATCAGCGCCTGGCCATCATCAAGCCCGGCCACCAGATATTTGGCGCGGCGTTCCAGCGCCTCGACCCGGCGACCCGTGAGACGCGCGGCAAAATCAACCGGAAACGCAAAGCGCAGATTGGCGCGGCGCTGCACCACGCTGGTGATGGTCGCGCCAACCAGCGCGCCGGCCAGTCCGCGCCGCACTGTTTCAACCTCGGGCAATTCCGGCATCATGGGCTCCGAGGCGCACTGCGGCGTTTTTGCCGCTCGAAGCGCGCTGCTTGCCATAGCCAGCGGGCGCTGGTGCGGCTATATCCTTTGCGTAAGGTGGAATTCATGAGCACGCAAGATACCCATTTTGGATTTGAGCAGATCCCGCTGGCCGACAAGCAGGCGCGGGTCGATGATGTGTTTCACAAGGTCGCCTCGCGCTATGACCTGATGAATGATCTGATGTCCGGCGGCCTCCACCGGGCATGGAAAGACGCGATGGTTACAGAGGTGAACCCGCGTTCCCGCACCAATTTTCAGCATCTGGATGTTGCGGGCGGCACCGGCGATGTTGCCTTTCGCGTTGCCAGGGCGGGGGGGCCAACCACCCGCGTCACCGTGCTCGATATCAATGCCGACATGCTGGCCGTTGGGCGCGAGCGCGCTGAACAGCGCCACCTCCTGGAGCAATTGACCTTCGTTGAAGCCAATGCCGAGGCGCTCCCGCTACCCGACAACTTCTTTGATGCCTACACCATCGCCTTCGGCATTCGCAACGTGCCGCGCATTGATCTGGCCTTGGCCGAGGCCTACCGCGTGCTCAAACGTGGCGGCCGCCTGCTGTGTCTTGAATTCAGCCAGGTCGACGTGCCCGGCCGCGACAGGATTTACGATGCCTTCTCGTTCAACCTCATTCCGGCCATGGGGCGGATGGTGACCGGTGATGCCGCACCCTATCAATATCTGGTGGAATCAATCCGCCAGTTTCCCGACCCTGACCGGTTTGCCGGGATGATTGCGGCTGCTGGCTTCCAACGCGCCCGCTTCACACGGCTCACCGGCGGCATCGTCGCGTTGCACTCAGGCTGGAAGCTCTGATATTTTGGGGCCTTTTTCCGCCATCGGCCATCTGGCCCGCCTGATACGCGCAGGGTTTGTGCTCACCCGCGAGGGCGCGTTTGCCGGACTTGATCCCGCGCAGTTCCCCACGACCTTGCGCCTGTCCTTGCGGCTATCGCGGCTCATCACCCGCAAGGGTGCAGCCAACCATCCAGACCGCCTGGCGCGCGCCTTTGCGCGACTGGGGCCGTCCTATGTCAAGCTCGGCCAGTTCCTCGCCACAAGGCCGGATGTCGTGGGCCCGCACATGGTTGCCGAACTGGAGCGCCTGCAAGACCGCATGGCACCCTTTGGCCGCGCCGCCGCCATCACCATCATCGAGAGCGCCTTCGAGAAAAAGCTGCACGAGCTTTTCGCCGAGTTCAGCGAACCGGTCGCCGCCGCTTCCATCGCGCAGGTGCATCGCGCCCGTTTGCTGCCTGAGGTCGGCGGCCATGAGGTTGCCGTCAAGGTCGTGCGGCCCGGCGTGCAGCGCCGCTTCCGCCGCGATCTCTCCGACATGTATTTTGCCGCGCGCCTCGCCGAGCGCTATCTGCCCGATGCGGCCCGGCTCAAACCCGTGCAAGTGGTGGACACCCTCGCCCGTTCGGTCACCATCGAACTCGATCTGCGGCTGGAAGCGGCAGCGGCGTCGGAACTGGCGGAGAACTGCCAGCACGATGCTGATTTCGTCGTCCCCAAAGTTGAATGGGATCTCACCGCCCGCGACGTCATGACCATGCAATGGATCGAGGGCACGCCGCTATCGGATCTGGAAGCGCTGCAACGCACCGGCTTCGATCTGCCTGCCCTCGGGCGCACCGTCATCCAGACCTTTCTGCGCCAGGCCATGCGCGATGGTTTTTTTCATGCTGACATGCACCAGGGCAACCTGTTCGTCGATGCCGGGGGTCGTCTGGTCGCAGTCGATTTTGGCATTATGGGGCGGCTGGGCGCCAAGGAACGGCGTTTCCTCGCCGAAATCCTGTTTGGCTTCATCACCCGCGATTACAAGCGCGTGGCGCAGGTGCATTTTGACGCCGGCTATGTGCCACGCATTCACAGCGTCGATGATTTTGCCCAGGCCATTCGCGCCATTGGCGAGCCGATCCACGCCCGCACGGCCGACCAGATTTCCATGGCAAAGCTGCTGACACTGCTGTTCGAGGTCACTGCGCTGTTCGACATGACGACCCGCACCGAATTGGTAATGCTGCAAAAAACCATGGTGGTGGTGGAAGGCGTAGCCCGCCGTCTCGATCCACGCCTCAATATGTGGGTGACGTCCGAACCCGTGGTGCGTCAATGGATCGAGGCCAATCTCGGGCCAGTGGGACGCCTCAAACAAGGTGGCGAAAGCCTGGCGGGTGCCTTGCATCTGCTGCAACGCCTGCCGGATGCCGTCGAAAAACTTGATTTGATTCTGACGCGCTTCAGCGATCAGTCACAGGACGAAATCGGCAAGGCGGAAGCGAAGGTCGCGCTGTGGAGCCATCGCGCGCTGTGGGTAATTGCAGCGCTTTTGGCTTGGCTGATCCTGCGTTAGCAGAACCAACCAAGCCTTCCGCAGGTGCTGGGCTCAACCTGCGAAACCCTGAAAAGCGAAAAACTACGGCACCATGCCGTGGCGAACCCCTGACATCACCGTCATGCCGGCCTGGCTGAAGGCCAGAAGCACCACCAAAAAAACCAAAATCAGCGTCGTGGCGCGGAGCCAGTGCGTCGCTTCCACAACCTGCGCACGAACCTTCGGGGCCGACACATGACGGATTTATCTCACGGCCATGTCGCCCTCCCGTTGTCGTTTTTATGGTTTAATTCTTTAGTCTAAATATAAGACTTTAGTCAAGATCGAACGTGCGATTTTACAAGATATTTTGCGTGCTGGCGTCGTGCTCTGCTAGACTCGCCCCGCTCGCAATCAAAGCTCGGCGGGGCAAACGGCGGACGCGC
Source organism: Beijerinckiaceae bacterium (assembly GCA_027311205.1). Classification (GTDB taxonomy): domain Bacteria; phylum Pseudomonadota; class Alphaproteobacteria; order Rhizobiales; family Beijerinckiaceae; genus REEB77. The sequence goes on from DAICZI010000046.1 coordinate 8,380, forward strand.
TTGTTGTCCAGCCGTTCGGCCCCTTTCCGGTTGTCAGGACGTCATGCAATTCAAGCCGACACCCCTAAGCGGACTTGTGCTGGTCGAACCCACGCCGCATCGCGACGAGCGCGGGAGCTTCGCGCGCTTGTTCTGCCCGCGCGAATTTGCTGAAGCTGGCCTTGATTTTGTGCCAAGCCAGATCAATCTCAGCCAGAACCGGCACCGCGGCACCCTGCGCGGCATGCATTTTCAGGCCGCGCCCTTCGCCGAAGCCAAGCTGGTGCGTTGCACAGCGGGGGCGATTTTCGATGTCGCGCTGGATTTGCGGCCCGATAGCCCGACCTATCTCAAGTGGCAGGGCTTTGAACTCAGCCGCGACAATGGCCGCGCCCTGCTGGTGCCTGAAGGCTTTGCGCACGGATTTCTGACCCTCGAGCCTGAATCGGATGTGCTCTATCAGATGAGCCGCCTTTTTGAGCCGGGCCATGATCGCGGCGTGCGTTATGATGACCGTGCCTTCAACATTCAATGGCCGTTCAGCCCGGCCCATATCAACCCGCGCGATGCCGCATGGCCTGATTATCTTCCCAGAAATTCAGCAACTTCCGCCGCACAATAGGCCCGCATGTCCTGGCCCTGCGCAAAGGCCGCATACCAGGCGGCGGTGCGGGCGATGGCGGCGGCGCTGTCAAAATGGTCACGCCAGCCAAGGGCCCCCCGCGCCGCGCTGCTATCAAGCGCGAGAAGTCCTGCCTCATGGGGCTGCGGCCCTTCGGCCTGCTGCCAGCCTGGCCTCGCCCCCAGAGCCCGCTGCATCGCCGCAACGACCTCCGCAACCGCCAGCGCCGCGCCGGAGGGGCCAAAATTAAGCGCAACCGGCACATCCCGGCGCTGCACCAGCGCTTCGGCATAAAGCAGATAGCCGTTCAGGCCATCCAGCACGTGCTGCCAGGGCCGGGTCGCGCCGGGATGGCGCAGGGTCAGCGTGGCCCCCGCCTGTTC
>DAICZI010000470.1 GCA_027311205.1 Beijerinckiaceae bacterium
ATTGTCGCCTATGGTGACATGCCGCTGGTCTTGCCCGAGACATTGGCAAAACTGCGCGCCCGCCGCGCTTTGGGCGCGAGCCTCGTGGTGCTGGGCTTTCACGCCGCCGACCCCACCGGCTACGGACGGTTGCTGGAAAAGGACGGCCAATTGGAGGCGATCCGTGAGGACCGCGATGCCTCACCCGCAGAACGGGCGGTCACTTTATGCAATTCCGGGCTCGTCGCATTTGATGGCGCCGTGATTTTGTCGCTGCTTGATGCCATTGGCAACGCCAATGCGCAGGGCGAGTATTATCTGACGGACGCTATAGAAATCGCCCGTCGCCGTGGTCTGCGCTGCGACATTGTGCTGGCGGATGAAGCTGAAGTCATGGGCGTCAACGACCGCCTGCAGTTGGCGGAAGCCGAGGCTTTGATGCAGCAGCGACTGCGCAAGAAAGCCATGCTGGCCGGAGCAACGCTGGTTGATCCCCAAAGCGTGCATCTCTCCTTTGACACAAAAATCGGCAGCGATGTCGTCATCGAACCGCAGGTCTTCATTGGCCCGGGCGTCGCCATTGCGTCAGGCGCGGTCATTCATGCTTCATCACATCTTGAGGGGGTGAGCGTCGGCGCAAAGGCGAGCGTCGGCCCGTTCGCGCGGTTGCGGCCGGGGGCGGTGCTCGAAACCGGTGCCAAAGTCGGCAATTTCGTCGAGATCAAAGCCGCCTTGATTGGCGCCGGGGCCAAGGTCAGCCATCTCAGCTATATCGGTGATGCCACGATAGGGGCTGAGGCCAACATCGGGGCTGGCGTCATCACCTGCAATTATGACGGGTTTTTCAAATACCACACCAAGGTTGGTGCTGGGGCGTTTGTCGGTTCCAATTCAGCCCTCGTCGCGCCGGTCAACATCGGGGACGGGGCCTATGTTGGCTCGGGCTCGGTAATCACCAAGGACGTTGCTGCCGATGCGCTGGCGCTGGAGCGCAGTCAGCAGATTGAAAAACCGGGCTGGGCACAAAGATTTCGGGTCAACCGTCTTGCCATGAAGGCCAAAGCGCGATCATAATGGTTTAGATAGAAACCGGGGAGAAAACCCATGGACTTGCATCTTGACCCGCAGCAGCGCGCCTTTCGCGCCGAGGTGCGGCAGTTTTTCAAGGACAACCTTCCCGATCGCGTCCGACAAAAGGTCATCAAGGGCGGTTATCCAGAGCGCGGCGACATGGTCGACTGGACGCGGGTGATGCATGCCAAGGGTTGGGCGACGCCGCAATGGCCCAAAGCTCACGGCGGCACCGGATGGTCGCCGGTCGAACTGGCAATTTTCGACGATGAATCGCAGGCGGCTGGCGCGCCGCAAATGTTGCCGTTTGGCGTCAACATGCTGGGTCCGGTGCTCTATACCTTCGGTTCGCCCGAGCAGCAGCAACGGTTTTTGCCGCGTATCGCGCGGCTCGATGACTGGTGGTGCCAGGGCTTTTCGGAGCCGGAGGCCGGCTCTGATCTCGCCTCGCTGAAAACTTCGGCGCGGCTGGAGGGTGATCATTATGTCGTCAATGGCCAGAAGACCTGGACGACCATGGCGCAATACGCCAACTGGATTTTCTGTCTGGTGCGCACCGACCCTGACAGCCTGAAGCCGGGCGGCAAGAGGCAAGAAGGCATTTCCTTCATCCTGATCGACATGCAGAC
>DAICZI010000471.1 GCA_027311205.1 Beijerinckiaceae bacterium
ATTATAGGCCGTCGCCGTGAATGAAATGCCGAACTTTACCGGCGTCAGCGCGATGCCGTGGCGAATGACCGGGCTTTGCGCATTGAAGGCGCGGATGGCGTCACGCCGCGCCCGGTAGTCGCTGGTGCGCTCAAGCGCCTCGATGATGGCGAGACCGTTAAAATCGCGAATCGTCTGGTGATAGGGCGTGACATCGCGCCCCTCGGCGTAAAGATTGGCCTTGCGCACATCGAGCGGGTCGTGCCCCGTGGCGAAGGCCACCTCCTCGATCAGCCGCTCGGCCGCCAGCATTCCCTGCGGCCCGCCAAAGCCGCGAAACGCGGTGTTGGACGGCGTGTTGGTCTTGAGTGGCTGCGAGGTCAGCGTCACATGCGGATAATAGTAAGCATTGTCGGCGTGAAACAGCGCCCGGTCAGTGACCGGGCCTGAAAGATCGGCGCTGAAGCCGCAGCGCGCGGCGAGCCGCATGACCACCGCCTCAAGGCGCCCCTGCGGCGTGAAGGCGGCCGTGTAATCCACCTGAAAATCATGGCGCTTGCCGGTAATGATGAAATCATCATCGCGGTCCGGCCGGATTTTGGCAGCCCGTCCGGTGGCTTTGGCGACCACCGCGGCAACGCACGCAAACAGGTTGCCCTGGGTCTCCTTGCCACCAAACGCTCCGCCCATGCGTCGCACTTCGACATTCACCGCATGGCGTGCAACGCCGAGCACAGCGGCGACCATGGCTTGCACCTCGCTGGGATGCTGGGTCGAGGCATGCACGATGATTTCGTCGGCCTCGCCTGGCAACGCCAAAGCGATCTGTCCTTCAAGATAGAAATGCTCCTGTCCGCCAATGTGCATCACGCCATGAAGGCGATGTTGCGCGGCGGCGAGCACCGGCAAGGCCTCGCCGCGCTGCAGGCACATCGGCGCGGTCACCAGCACGCCGCCGTGCCTGGCCGCGGCAATGTCGATCAGGGCGGGCAGTGGCTCATAGTCGATTTTGGCAAGCTTCACTGCCTGGCGCGCCGCGAGGCGCGAGGTGGCGGCAACGGCAAAAATCGGCTGGCCGTGATAGCTTGCCAAAGAGTCAGCCAGCAGCGGCTCGTCATGCTTGTGGGTGGCGCTGATGTCATTGACGCCGGGAATGTCGGCAGCGGTCAACACCGCGACGACGCCTTCGGCCCTGCGAACAGCTTCAAGATCAAGTCTCCTGATCTCGGCATGGGCCTCGCTTGCCAGCCCCAACGCAATATGCAGCAAGCCATCGGGCTCGGGCATGTCATCGATATAGGTCGCCGTCCCTGCCACATGCCGCGCGGCTGATTCGTGTGGGGTAACTGACGTGGAGGAGATTGTGCGCTGAAGCATCACGCCAGGCTCCTTTCCGGCAGCCGGGTTGGCCCCTCCGCTACCGTTTCCAGATAAAGCCGCTCCAGCAGATTGCAGGCGACATCCATGCGATAGGCGGCGCTGGCGCGCATGTCGCTGATTGGGTGCATCTCGGCGCGCAATTGCGCCTGCGCGGCTTGCAAAGTGGTGCGGCTCAAGGACGCGCCGCGCCAAACGGCTTCGGTCGCCAAAGCCCGGCATGGCACCCCCGCCATGCCGCCAAACGCGAGGCGCACGTCACGGACAAGCCCGCCCTCCCGCACCAGGTAAAACGCCGCCATGACACTGGAAATATCC
>DAICZI010000472.1 GCA_027311205.1 Beijerinckiaceae bacterium
GCCTTGCTCACTATATGCAGCGCACGGCGCTGCAGGGCTCGCCGCGCATGCTGGCCGCCATCAGCCACCGCTGGTTGCCGGGCGCGCCTCAAGTGCATGAAGGCGACCACCCGTTCCGGCTGAAATTCGATGACCTGGCGCTGGGCCGCAGTTTCAAGAGCCCCGCCCGCGAGGTGACGCTGGCGGATATCGAGCATTTTGCCGCGTTCACGGGCGACAATTTCTACGCCCACATGGATGAGGCCGCCGCCAGCGCCAACCCGCTGTTCGGCGGGCGCGTTGCCCATGGCTATCTGCTGCTGGCCTTCGCGGCCGGGTTGTTCGTTGATCCCGCGCCCGGCCCGGTGCTGGCCAATTACGGCCTCAACCGCCTGCGCTTCATCAAGCCTGTGAAGCCCGGCGACACCATCGCGGTCGAGCTCACGGCGCTGGCCAAAAGCCGCCGCGCCAGAGATCAGGGCGAGGTCACCTGGGACGTGCGCATCAGCAATCAGGCCGGCGAGCTGGTTGCAACCTATGAGTTGTTGACACTGAATGCAGCGTAAGACGATTTTTGGCGAGTTTGCCCCCCGCAGACCCGCCGACTTCTTGACAAATCTGTTCATCGGGCGTTCATTCATGGCTCATTCAACCTGAATTATATTTTCTATCCTTGATCCATTGCCGCGGCGCGAATTTCAGGAATCACCTGTCGCACTTTGCAACCCGGATCAGGGAGAAATGTCATGTCGCTCCAGATCATGTCGCTCAGAGGCAGACTGAAGGGCTTTTTGGCGGGAATGGGTCTCGCCCTGGGCCTCGCGCTGCCGGGGATGGCGCAAACCGCGCCACCCAATCGCCTCGCGCTCGTTATTGGCGAGGCCAGTTACATTGGCGATTCCTTGCAAACCACCGCCAATGATGCCGCTTTGATGGCGCAGAGCCTGCGCGCACAGGGCTTTGCCGTCACCGAATTGCACGATCTCGACACAGCCGACCTCGCGGCGCAATACCAGGCGTTCCTGGCGCAGGTTCGCCAGGCACCGCAGGGCGTTGCGGTGTCGGTCTATCTTGGCGGTCTTGCCGTCACGGTCGGCTGCGATGATTATCTGCTGCCGGTCGATGCGCAAATCCATACGCAATCCGACGTGCCGCGGATATCCTTGTCGATGACGCGGGTGATGGGCGATCTTTCGCAGATCAGCGCCACCATGAACCTCGTCATGCTTGATGGCGCGCGGACGATCCCGCAAAGCGTCAGCAGCGTCAGTTTTGCGCGCGGTCTGATTGGCCTTGCTCCGCCGACGGCCACCACGTTCAGCCTCTCGGCGGAAGTCCATGACATGCTGCCTGATCCGCAGCCAACCGATCAGAACGACGCCTACGCCACGGCCTTCGCCAATGTGTCAGCGACGCCAACACCCGATATCGAAACCATGCTGCATTTGCTGCGCCTTGACGTGCATCAGGCAACCGCTGGCGCGCAGACCCCCTGGCAGCAGACCAGCCCGACGGCGCCGCCCTTCGTGTTTGATGTCACGGCGACGCAGGCAACCATCCAGGCCGCCAGCGCCTCGTTCCTTTCGGATTCAGGGCCGCTGACCGGCATGGATCCGCAAACCGCTTATTATACCGCGATCTGGCGTAACAATATCCCGACGTTTCAGGATTATCTTGCCCAGTTC
>DAICZI010000473.1 GCA_027311205.1 Beijerinckiaceae bacterium
ATGTCCGGCCACAATTCCGGTTGAGTGATGATGAACGCGACGCCCTGCACGTCGCGGCTGCCATGCCCACCAAGCCCGACCAGACTCTTGCCGCCCTGCAAACATTGCTGCGACATGAGCACTGGTTCCAGACCGAATCTGTTGCCGAATCCGTGAAGCCGGCTTTGCTTGGCCTCGCCGCCCTCTATCTCACCGCTGCGTCTGGCGGTCGCGACGGCAACGGCTGGTCATTGGATCCAGTTGCGCGTTTTCACCTCGGCAATGGCGCAAGCCTGCGGCAAATCAACTGGATGGGCAATCCTTCAAAACGAGGCATGGCCGAATCCTTCGGCATCATGGTCAATTATCTTTACGATCCGACGATGATCGAGGCCAACCACGAGGCCTTTTCGCGTGATGGCACCATCGTGTCATCAGTCGAGGTCAGGGCCCTGCTCGCTGCGGCCACGACGGCGGATACCAAGTCGAAGCCAATGCTTTTTGGCAAGCGCTCCCGCGAATGATCATCCGCCTGCCTCTGAAAAGCGCTGGTCATGCCGGCCCTTGATGTGTGCAGAATTTCGCCTGAAACAACATGCCCCGCGACGGCGTGCCGCCCCGCGGGGCCACAAAATCAAGTGAGGCCAGGTTCGCGGCTGGCAGCCTTTACCGGGGTTTTTACGGTGTTGACCTGAATATATTGCGCAGTCCGGCACCCATCGACACCGATCATTGCGGTTTGGCATGAACCACCGCCAGCACCTGCGCGACGATCTCCTCGACCGTGGCGCTGGCGTCGATCCTGAGCCATTCCAGCGCGCCGGGGTCCCGCGCCAACTGACCTTGCAGCACGACAAGGGTAGCATCCGAGGGGTCATGCTGGCGCGCCTCGATCCGCGCGGCCATCGTCGCCAGGGGGGCTTCAAGCCAAAACCCGCGGAACTGCACACCCGCTTCATGCGCCAGATCAGCCAGCGCAGCACGATCCTCCGGGCGGTCAAACACCGCGTCGACAATCACCGCCGTTCCGGTGTGCAGCGTTGCCCGGGCCATGTCGCGCTGGGCCCGATAAACCCGCTCCGACACCTCCGGCAGATAGGCCGCCGGCGGCAGACGCTGCTCGGGGCGCACGCCATAAAGCTGCTTGCGGATGCGGTCGCTCGAAAGGATGCGCGCGCCGGGCTTCAAGCCGATCGCCGGGGCGATATGGGCCGCAACGGTGGATTTTCCCGAACCGCTGCGCCCGCCCATGGCCACAAGCTGCGGGCGCGGGTCAGCCAGCATCGCAGTCGCCAAAGCGAGGTAGTCCCGCGCTTCCGAGGTCATCGCACCTGCCGACGCTTCCGGCATCTCCCGCGCCTGCGCCGCGCTGACATGGGCACGCACGGCAGCCCGCACCGCAATGAAAAAGCCGACCAGCGCCAGCCCCTCAAGCTCGCCGGTCTCGTCGCTGTAGCGATTGAAAACGCGGTTGGCATGCTGGGCAAGGCCGCGATGCAGCAGATCCATGATCAAAAAGGCGACATCATAGAGAACGTCAATGGTCGCGAGGTTCTCATCGAATTCGAGGCAGTCAAACAGTGTCGGCACACCGTTGAACAGGCAGATATTGCGCAGGGTCAGATCGCCGTGACAGCGGCGGATTTTGCCGCTGTTGCCACGCGCCTCGAGCATG
>DAICZI010000474.1 GCA_027311205.1 Beijerinckiaceae bacterium
GCTATCTGCTGTTACCGGACGGCTTGCCGGTGGCACGGATCAAACTGACGAATGACCATATCATCGCGCGCGGCCTGGCCCGCCAGCCTGACTTTATCCCCGCCGATGTTTCGGAAACGCTCTGGGGCGGATTGCAGGAGGCCCAGGAGCCCCAGTTGGCCAAAGCGCCCGAACGGCCTGCCCAGGGGACAATTCTTGGGCCGGGGCCGGTGTGATGGTGGCGACGATCTCCGCCCTGACCAGTGCCGGGCAAGCCTCCAGCTATTATGAGGCCGATGACTATTATGCCGAAGGGGGCTTTGCTCCCTCGGAGTGGCTGGGCCAAGGTGCGCAGGCGCTGAACTTGGCTGGTGCCGTTGACCGTGACCAGTTCGCCCGTCTTTTGGAAGGCCATGTCTCCGGTCAAAGCTTGGGCACAATGCGCGACGGCGAATGGGAGCATCGGCCCGGCTGGGACGTAACCTTCAGCGCACCGAAATCCGTTTCGATCATGGCCGAGGTGGCGGGTGATCGCCGCCTCATCGCGGCACATGAGCGTGCAGTGAAAACCGCGATGGAGCTTGCGGAGCAGCATTTTACCGCCACGCGCATCCGGGAGGATGGCTCTATCCGCCGCGAGGCGACCGGCAATCTGGTCATCGCCTCTTTCCGGCATGGCACGAGCCGGGCACTCGACCCACAGCTTCATACCCACAACGTCATTCTCAATATGACCCGTGATGAGGCCGGGCAATGGCGTAGCTTGGAGCCGCGCGCCTTCTATCAGATGCAGAAGCAGATGGGCGCCATCTACCGGCAGGAGCTGGCCACCGAGGTGCAACGCTTGGGCTATGAGATTGAGCGCGGCAAGGATTCCACTTTCGAGATTGGCGGTGTTGGCGCGGAAACGCTGGGGGCGTTCAGCCAGCGCAGCGCGGCTATTGAGGCGCGGCTTGCCGAGCGGGGCAAAAGCCGAGAGGAGGCCAGCGCCGCCGAGAAGCAGATCGCGGCGCTGGATACGCGACTGGCCAAGGAAGCCGTGCCCCATGCCGAATTGATCAACGATTGGCGGGAAGTCGCCGATATCGCCGGGTGGGATGAGCAGGCACGGCGCGGGTTGATTGCCCAGGCTGAGACAAGGGCAAAATCTGCCGCCTTGAGTGCCGATCATGAGTTTACCTGCGAGCTGGCGGCTGACCGCGCCGTGACGCAGGGGGCAGCGATGCTGGGCGAACGGCAATCCGTATTTTCCACCACGGCCCTGCATGAGGCAGCGGGCCGGTTTGGCATGGGCCGCGTAGGGCATAATGACATCGCCGCCGCCATCGCCCGCGCGGAAAAGACAGGCGCGCTGGAAACGCGCGAATGCCTTGACCGGCGCAGCGTAGCGTTCGAGGGTTTCACCACCGCCGCGAATATCGTCAGCGAGACCACAATGCTTCGCCTGGAGGAGAGAGCCCGTCAGCAGGCGGCACCGATTTTGCCCCCCATCGCCGCCGCTCGTGCTGTTGCCGAGGCCGAGCGCCAAAGCATCCCCCAGGGCCATGGCTGGACCGATGAGCAACGCGCAGCCACGACGCAAATTCTTGGCAGCCATAATCGCGTCATCGGCTTGCAGGGCGCGGCAGGTACCGCCAAGACTTCCACGG
>DAICZI010000475.1 GCA_027311205.1 Beijerinckiaceae bacterium
GTCTGCGCGCGGCCTATGCCAAAGGTCTGTCACCCTGCTCGGTGATCGAAACAGTGTTGGCCCGCCTGGCTGCCAGTAGCGACAATGGCATTTTCATTCATGTTGCCGCCAAGGCAGATTTGTTGAAAGAGGCGCAAGCCCTCGGGTCTTTTGACCCCACCCGGCCACTATGGGGCCTGCCCTTCGCCGTGAAGGACAATATTGACGTGGCGGGTATGCCAACAACTGCCGCTTGCCCCGCATTTGCTTACCAGCCCGAACGAGACGCAACGGTGGTGGCGCTATTGCGCGCCGCGGGGGCAATTCCCATCGGCAAAACCAACATGGATCAATTTGCCACCGGGCTCTCCGGCGTACGCACTCCCTACCCTATTCCAATCAATCCGATAGATCCAAGCTTGGTGCCGGGAGGCTCCAGTTCAGGCTCGGCGGTGGCGGTGGCGCGCGGCATTGTCAGCTTTGCATTGGGCACGGATACGGCAGGTTCCGGGCGCGTTCCGGCAGGGCTGAATAATATCGTCGGTCTGAAGCCAAGTTTTGGCGTCATCTCGACCACGGGCGTGGTGCCGGCATGCCGGACGCTCGATTGTGTCTCGTTGCTGGCTTTGACGGTGGACGATGCCTTCACCGCTTTTTCAAGTGCAGCGCATTATGACGAAGGCGATGTCTATTCGAGGGCTTTTTCCCAGTCGGCCTACCCCACGGATGAATCGCGTCTGCGTATTGGCGTCCCGCGCCCGCAGGACCACAAGTTTTTTGGCGATGTGGCCATGGCCACATCCTTTGATCGGGCGTTGGCGCCGCTTCAACAGATCGGCTGCACTTTGGTCGAGGTGCCGTTTGACGACTATTCCGCGACGGCTGAACTGCTTTATGGCGCGGCCTGGATAGCCGAGCGCTATGTTGCGATCAAGGAGTTTTATGATGCACGCGCCGATGTTCTGCATCCTGTGGTGCACGAGATTTACGCGCGCACCAAGGCACTGAGCGCGGCGGACGCCTTTTCCGGCTTTTACAAATTGCAGATGCACAAGCGCAACATCGCCCGGCTGATGGCGAGTTTCGATGTTTTGTGTGTGCCAACTGCACCGGTCCATGGCACGCTCGCCGACCTTGCCGCCGAGCCGATAGCGGCCAATTCGCGGCTCGGTACCTATACCAATTTCGCCAACCTCCTCGACCTTTGCGCCGTGGCGGTGCCGGGATCGTGGCGGGCCGACCATCTGCCTTTCAGCATCACGCTGCTCGCTCCCGCCGGACAAGATGCGCGCGTCGCCAGCCTCGCGCGGCTGTTCCATGGTGCCAGCGATGTGACGCTGGGCGCGACCGGCTGGCCGCAACCAGCAACGCCGCCCGCACGCCCAGAACTGCGATCCGACATTCCCGTGGTGGTGGTTGGTGCCCATATGTCAGGGATGCCGCTCAACAGCGAGTTGCTGGCGCTGGGCGGGCGGTTTGATCGCGCGGTCACGACCGCCCCACATTATCGGCTCTATGCGCTGAGTGATCAGGCGCTGCCCAAGCCGGGGCTTATCCGTGTGGGCAAAGACAGCGGCTATGGCATTGCAGGAGAAATCTGGCTGCTGCCAGTTGAGGGGTTTGGAAAGC
>DAICZI010000476.1 GCA_027311205.1 Beijerinckiaceae bacterium
CTATCAGGGGGTGAACGCCAATATCATGTCGCTGGGCGGTGTCGCCATCGCCATCGGCGCGATGGTCGATGCGGCGGTGGTGATGATCGAGAACGCGCACAAGCATATCGAGGCGTGGCGGCAGTACCATGCGGGCGAAGTGGCCGGCGCGCACCTGTTCCAGCCCCCAGTCGAGAAACTGGTCGACGTAGCGGTGATAATTTGTCAGCAGAATCCAAGGCTGCACTGTCCGCCAGTCGCATCCTGTATAATGCTGCAGGCGCTTCAACGAATAATCCACGCGCACCGCATCAAACAACGCCAACGGATGCACGCCGCCCGGCGCAACCTCGAAAGCGCAATCGGCGATCTCGTCGCCAATATCGGCAAGATTGGGCACCGGGAACAGCCGCGCCAGCGCGCCGGCTTCCGCGCCATCGCTGCCACGATCCTGTCCCTCCTCCAGCACATAAGGAAAGGGAATTTCCTGCGCGCTGGGTCCAACTTCCAGCGTTGCGCCAAATTCCCGCGTCAGCGGGTGCAATTGCTCCAGCAGATAGGGGCCGCACACCTCAGGATGCGTGATGGTTGTGGCATAAATGCCAGGAGCCTGAAATTTCGCAAAGGCGCGGCGATTGTCCGGCAGGGGACTCTGGGCGGCGTAGGTGACGCGCAATTCCGGATAAACAAAGCTGGCGCGCTCGATGGGCGTCGGGCCTTCGCCAGTCTCAAAAAAACGGGTTAAAGCGGCGCGCTCAGCCTCCACCGCCTCGCCATATAGTCTGACAAGCGCCGCCACCGCCGCCTCCGGCGTGGCACAAGCGACAAAAGCGCGAAATCCTTGATTCGACATGCGGCCAAGTGTGCCGGAACCTGCAAGCTCTGTCCATCATGCGCGCCCGGTGCCACCAGGGCGTGCGCCTGCATCTTGAATTTGGCCCCCCGAAGGCGTATCTCACGAGCTTAACAGGGAACAAAACCATGATGAACCGCTATGAGCGTATGCCCGGCCAGCCCGTCGAGGCCGAGGTGGTATACCTTGATGCGGAATACCGGGTGCGCCGCCCTGGCAGTTTCGTGCGCTGCGCCGTGACGCAAGCCCCGATAGCGCTGGAAGAATTGCGCTATTGGAACATCGACCTGCAGGAAGCCTATGCCAGCCCCGAAGCCAAGCTGGAACGCCTGGCCCAGCTTAAAAAGCTTTAGGCCCCGGCCTTCCGCGCCCCAAAGACACATTTGCCAAATTCCCGCACCGGCTCTATCACCAAGGCCAAGCGGGCCGCACCCGCCACGGTGGGGCCGGTAGCTCAATGGTTAGAGCCGGCCGCTCATAACGGTCTGGTTGGGGGTTCAAGTCCCTCCCGGCCCACCAAGCCTCACGCCGATTTCAGCTCGCGGGCAAAATCGCCGACGTGGCTGCGCAGGCGGGCGACCATTTCATCGACCTCGTGGGCCTTGGCGACCACCGCCTCGACGCTGGACGAGGTGGCCTCGACCGAATGGGCGACTTTTTCGGTGTGGTTCGACATCGCCGACGCGCCAGAGGCTGCGGAGCGCACGTTGCGGGCGATCTCCTGGGTAGAGGCACCCTGCTCATGCACAGCC
>DAICZI010000477.1 GCA_027311205.1 Beijerinckiaceae bacterium
CGCGCCGATGCCACCGAGCGGATGCTGGATCTGGCCGAGCGCTTCAAAGGTCAAAGCGGCGAAGCGCGCGAGAAGGATCTGGCCTGGCGCAACCAACCGGTCGAAAAGCGCCTTGAACACGCGCTGGTCAACGGCATTACCGAATTTGTCGATGCCGACACCGAGGAGGCGCGCCTGGCCGCCCCCCGGACGATTGACGTGATCGAAGGCCCGCTGATGGCTGGGATGAATGTCGTGGGCGATCTGTTTGGCGCGGGCAAAATGTTCCTGCCGCAGGTCGTGAAATCCGCCCGCGTCATGAAACAGGCGGTCGCCTGGCTGATGCCCTTCATGGACGAGGAAAAGCGCCTGACCGGCGCAGATTCACGCTCCTCGGCGGGCAAAATCCTGATGGCGACGGTGAAAGGCGATGTCCATGACATTGGCAAGAACATCGTCGGTGTGGTGCTGGCCTGCAACAATTACGAAATCATCGATCTTGGCGTCATGGTGCCCTCGGCGCGCATTCTCGAAGTCGCCCGGCGCGAGAATGTCGATGCCATTGGTCTGTCGGGCCTGATCACGCCCTCGCTCGACGAAATGAGCTTTGTGGCGGGCGAATTGCAGCGGGAGGGCTTTGATGTGCCGCTGCTGATTGGTGGCGCGACGACCAGCCGTGTGCATACGGCGGTGAAAATCCACCCCAATTACACCCGTGGCCAGACGGTCTATGTCAATGATGCCAGCCGGGCCGTCGGCGTCGTGCAGAGCCTGCTGTCGCCGCAGGCCCGGATGCCTTATATCGAAGGCGTGCGTCAGGAGTACGCCAAGGTCGCCGATGCCCATGCCCGGGCCGAGCACGAGAAAACCCGTGTGCCGCTCGACAAGGCCCGCGCCAATGCCATGAAAATCGACTGGGCGGCCTATCAGCCGGTGAAACCCAGTTTTACCGGCGCGCGCGTTTTCCGCAATTATGATGTTGCTGAACTCATCCCCTATATTGACTGGACACCGTTCTTCCAGACCTGGGACATGAAAGGCCGGTTTCCGGCGATTCTGGAAGATGAAGCGCAAGGCGCGGCGGCCCGCCAGCTTTATGAGGATGCGCAGGTGATGCTGAAGCGCATTGCCGAGGAGCACTGGTTCCAGCCCAAGGCGGTGATCGGCTTCTGGCCCGCTGGCAGCGTCGGCGATGATATTGAACTGTTCACGGGCGAATCGCGCACCGAGAAACTCGCCACTTTCTTCACGCTGCGCCAGCAATTGTCGCGGCGCGACGGGCGGCCCAACCTTGCGCTGAGCGATTTTGTCGCCCCGGTCGCCAGCGGCGTCAAGGATTATATCGGCGGCTTTGTGGTCACGGCGGGCGCGCAGGATGACAAGATATCAAAGCGCTTTGCGCAAGCCAATGATGATTACGGCTCGATCCTGGTGAAGGCGCTGGCCGACCGCATCGCCGAAGCCTTCGCCGAGCGGATGCACGAGCGCGTGCGCCGCGAATTCTGGGGCTATGCCGCGGATGAGACACTTGACAACGACGCGCTGATCAATGAAAAGTATCGTGGCATCCGCCCGGCGCCAGGTTATCCTGCCTGCCC
>DAICZI010000478.1 GCA_027311205.1 Beijerinckiaceae bacterium
CATCTCGACGAGACGCTGAAGCGGGTGGTTTATGGCCAGGACGCGGCGATTTCCATCCTCACCTCCGCGATCAAGCTGGCGCGCGCTGGCCTGCGCGATGGCGAGAAGCCGATTGGCTCGTTCCTGTTTTCAGGCCCGACGGGTGTCGGCAAAACCGAAGCGGCACGTTCGCTGGCTTCGGCGCTGGGCCTGCATCTGACGCGCTTCGACATGTCGGAATACATGGAGCGCCACACGGTCAGCCGCCTCATTGGCGCGCCTCCCGGCTATGTCGGTTTCGATCAGGGTGGGCTGCTCACCGATGCGGTTGATCAACACCCGCATTCGGTGCTGTTGCTCGACGAGATCGAGAAAGCCCATCCTGATCTTTACAACATCATGTTGCAGGTAATGGATCACGGCAAACTCACCGACCACAATGGCAAGCAGATTGATTTCCGCAATGTTTTCCTGATCATGACCACCAATGCCGGTGCAGCGGACAATCCCGCGGCACGATTGTGTTCACGGCTGGCAAGCGCAGCGGCGAGGATATTGAGGCCATCAACCGCATGTTCACGCCGGAGTTCCGCAATCGGCTTGATGCCGTGGTGCAGTTCGCGCATCTGCCGCATGACGTCATCAGCAAGGTGGTCGATAAATTCATCGCCCAGCTTGATGCGCAGCTTGCTGACCGCAATGTCACGGTGGAACTGTCGGACGATGCCCGCAAGTGGCTGGCGCAAAAGGGCTATGATGAGGCCATGGGCGCACGGCCGATGGCGCGCATCATTCAGGAAACCATCAAGACGCCGCTTGCTGACGATATATTGTTCGGGCGTCTGAAGCACGGCGGCACGGTGCGGGTGATTGTCGCTGGCGAGGGGGCTGCAGCCAAACTCGCCTTTGTCTTCCCTGAAGGCCCGGTATTGCCGCGTCCTGAGGCTGACATTGTCGAGGCTTCGCGCAAGCGGGTGCGGGCCGAGCCAGAGGTGCGCCGCGCCAAATCGCGCGCGGCAGCCGAAGCGCGCAAGGGTGAAAAGTCCAAGCCCGTTCCCGATATTCTGCCAGCCAAGGACTGATCACGCTGATGCCGGGGGGTGATGATGAGGCCGGAGACGGACGCAGCCGTCTTTCGTGGTGGCGGGAGGGTGCCTGGCAGGCGGTCACTGGGCCTGCATGGGTGGTTGCCTTCTCGCTGTTTGGCGTTGGCGGACTGGCCCGTGCGGCGCATTATCCGCTCGGTGTTGCCATTGCGGCGACGGTTGGAATCTGGGCCGGGCCGGCGCAGGCGATATTTTTTGTCGCCAGCGCTGCCAAGACGGCTTGGCCGGTGGTAGCACTGTCGGCCTCGCTGTCATCCATGCGCATGCTGCCGATGACCATTGCGCTGCTGCCCTTGCTGCGCACCAAAAAAACCCGGCTGGCCAGCATGGTCGCCGCATCGTGGTTCATGGGCATCACCGTCTGGACCGAAAGCCTGCGGCGCACGCCAGCCCTGCCGCGCGCGGTGCGGCTGCCGTTTTATTTCGGCTTTGCCATGGCTTGCATGGCGGCCGCGACCTGCACCACCATTCTTGGCTATGAGA
>DAICZI010000479.1 GCA_027311205.1 Beijerinckiaceae bacterium
TTCATGGAGCTGCCATTCATGCCGCCCATGCCCTGCGCGTGCACGCTGGCAGCGGAAATGGCGGCGGCACCTGCGAGCGTGGCAACGAAGGTGCGGCGGCTGATCGAACTCGTGCGTTTGTCGGTCATGGGATCGTCCTGTTCAACCAAAGGTGCTTTTTGCACTATGTTGTGATCATGTGGGTTTTGGATGGTTGAGCGCAAGGCATGTTATTGGCCTGCGACATTAGAGCACGCAACCCTATGGATTGCGTGAAAGCCGAAAATTCTGCCACGCAGGGCCAGCCCGCGTGGCAGATGGATCAGAATTTAATCGGCATGGGCGCCTTCAGCACCGTTTTCCAGAAGTTTTCCGGTTTTGGCGTCAACGCCCACTTCATAAGTCTTGTCCGCGCCCTTGATATCGAAAGAATAGCGCAGGCCACTGCCGCCACCTTCCTTTTCAAGCTCTTCGTCGGTGATGACACCCGGCCGCGCATTCAATGCGGTCGTGCGTGCGCTTTCCAGCGAAACCTTCGCCATTGGCGCGAGATTGGCACCCTTGAATGCCGGTTTGGCAAAGGCTGCCGTGGCACCCGTGGCAACGAGCAAGGTAATGGCCGTCAGTTTTATCAGCTTGCGCATGTTGAAGTCTCCTAAGTAAACACCCCTTGCCGAAGCTGATAGCCGATTGCAGGTTCGCCGATGCTCAGCCCAAGATTGGGAAAGCCCAACTTGACCAAGGCATGATGCTTGCTGTTGATCCTGAAAGGGATGACACTGAACCCTGCGTGCATCGCCTTGGGAGCTCAAATTGAAATTGCTGCTGCTCGAAGATGACCGGGATACCAGCGCCCATGTGGCCGCGATATTGCGGGCTGCGGGGCATGTCGTTGATGAGGCCGCGACCGGGCAAGATGCCATTTTCCTTGGCACCAGCAATGATTATGCGGTGCTGATTCTGGATCGCATGGTGCCGGGGGTGAATGGGCTGGCGGTGCTCAAGGCTTTGCGGGCGGCCGGCGTGCAGACCCCGACGCTTTTCCTGACGGCCATGGGCAATGTCGATGACCGGGTTGAGGGCCTGGAGGCGGGCGCCGATGATTATCTGGTCAAGCCGTTTGCCGGCACCGAATTGCTGGCGCGTGTGGCGGCGCTGGGGCGGCGGCCGCGGGTGGCGGAAGTTGCGGTGCGCCTTGCGGTGGCCGATCTGGAAATCAACCTGCTCAAGCGCACGGTCACCCGTGCCGGCAAGCGCATTGACCTGCAACAGCAGGAATACAAGCTGCTCGAATATTTGATGCGCCATACGGGCGAAATCGTCACGCGGACGATGTTGCTGGAGGATATCTGGGCTTTTCATTTTGACCCCGGCACCAATCTGATTGAAAGCCATATGAGCCGCTTGCGCGCCAAGGTGGATCGCGGTTTTGACCGCGAACTCATTCATACGGTTCGCAACGCGGGGTACCGGCTCGATGCGCAAGCTTAATACCTTCAAAAGCAGCGCGTTTCGCTTTGCCATTCTCATCGCCGCATTGTTCGCCCTTGGCACGGCGGCGCTGCTGGTGAT
>DAICZI010000047.1:0-4929 GCA_027311205.1 Beijerinckiaceae bacterium
GTGCATTACAATATGGGGGGCATCCCGACCAATTTTCACGGCGAAGTGTTGAACAAGATCAATGGCAACCCCGACAGCGTGGTGCCGGGCCTGATGGCCGTTGGCGAGGCGGCTTGCGTCTCGGTGCATGGCGCGAACCGGCTCGGCTCCAACTCGTTGATCGATCTGGTTGTATTTGGTCGCGCGGCCGGACTGCGCGCGGCCGAGGTGGTGGAAAAGGGCGGCGAGCAGGCCCCCTTGCCGAAAGACTCGGCGGACAGGGCGCTGGCGCGGCTGGATCGCTTCCGTTATGCCAAAGGCGGCACGCCGACCGCCGAATTGCGCAACCAGATGCAGCGCACCATGCAGGATGATTGCGCGGTGTTCCGCACCGGGGAAACCCTGGCCACCGGTTCGAAGCGCATCCATCAGGTCTGGGCCGGCGCCGCCGATTTGCGCGTCACTGACCATTCGCTGATCTGGAATTCCGATCTGATCGAGACGCTGGAATTTGACAATCTCATCACGCAGGCCGTGGTGACGATGGATTCGGCCGCCAACCGGCTGGAATCACGTGGTGCCCACGCGCGCGAGGATTTCCCCAACCGCAATGACGAGGACTGGATGAAGCACACGCTGTCCTATCTCGATGACGTGAAACAGACGGTAACGCTGGATTACCGCCCGGTGCACGCCTTCACGATGTCGAATGACATTCAATACATCGAGCCAAAAGCGCGCGTATATTGAGGGGCGAGAGGATGGCGAGGTCGCGTATGATGTCTGGAAACCGCTCTGGCCTGATGCGGCCTAGCGATAAATCTCGCGTCGATGGCCAATTTCGAGAACCAGGACAATTACGCGGTCGTCTTGAATTTCGCAGAGCAAGCGGTAATCTCCAACGCGGTATCGCCAAAGATTACCAAATTGCGGGCCTTTCAGTGCCTTGCCGGTCTGGCGCGGGTCGGTGAGCGAGGCGATGCGGATGCGCAAAAACTCGACAATTCTTCTGGCTTCCGGTTTACCGAGCTTGCTTAATTGTCGCGTTGCGGTGGCCGTGATTTCAATCTGCCAGGCCAAGCTGCCGTTCCGCTTCGCTCAGCGAGAAAATCTGTTCCTCACCCTGGCGCACGCGCTCCAGAACCCTGGCGGCAAGATAATAATCTTCAGTCTCTTCAAGACCCCGCTCGATAATTTCGCGCAGATAAAACGCCTTGCTCCGCCCGGTGAGATGCGCAAGCTGGTCAAGTCGGCGCTCGGTGTCGGGGGCAAGGCGGATGGAAGTTGGCATAGTGCGGCCTTTAGGGCAGTTCGATCCGGGACAGAGATATGAATACACGTATTCATGCAC
The DNA here is from genome assembly GCA_027311205.1 of Beijerinckiaceae bacterium. Taxonomy (GTDB): domain Bacteria; phylum Pseudomonadota; class Alphaproteobacteria; order Rhizobiales; family Beijerinckiaceae; genus REEB77. The sequence goes on from DAICZI010000047.1 coordinate 1,331, forward strand.
AAAGTCGAGCAGGTTTGATCGCGGGCCGATGCGGGTTTAGCGTTGGCGCTGGCAGATGACGAGGGCGGAAAGATGAATGTAATCACCATTCGTAATTTGCGCGACCAGACGATTGAAGGAATCGCGCGTCTTGCGGCTTTGCTTCATGATTCGGTGGAGGCGGATGCCGCAGCGAAGACGCCGAAGGGCGTTATGCAGAGCCACAGCACGTTGCTGATCCAGGAAGGTCGTGACCGTTGAAACTGGTGATTGATCCCCAACTGAACGTTGTCGCATTACGCGATTGGGTTCCCGGCCTTCCCGTTACACCAACAGGACTTGAACATGGTTGAACTAACGCTCCCCAAAAACTCCCGTGTCACGCCTGGCAAGGTCTGGCCCAAAGTGGCACCGGCCACCAAGCTCAAGGAATTCCGCATCTACCGGTGGAATCCTGATGATGACGCCAATCCGCGCATCGACACCTATTTTGTTGATCGCGACGATTGCGGGCCGATGGTGCTGGACGGCATTATCTGGATCAAATCGAAAATTGATCCCACCCTCACCTTCCGCCGCTCCTGCCGCGAGGGCATTTGCGGCTCGTGCGCCATGAACATTGACGGCACCAACACGCTGGCGTGCACGAAGGGCATGGACGAAATCACCGGCGCGGTGAAGATCTATCCCTTGCCGCACATGCCGGTGATCAAGGATCTGGTGCCCGACCTCACCCGGTTTTATGCCCAGCACGCCTCGATCGAACCGTGGCTCAAAACCACCACGCCCGCGCCCGAAAAAGAATGGCATCAGTCGGTGGCGGACCGCGCCAAACTGGATGGGCTTTATGAGTGCATCCTGTGCGCCTGCTGCTCGACCTCGTGCCCGAGCTATTGGTGGAATGGCGACCGCTATCTTGGCCCGGCGGCGCTGTTGCAGGCCTATCGCTGGCTGATCGATTCGCGCGATGAGGCGGTGGGCGAGCGGCTCGACAATGTCGAAGACCCGTTCCGGCTCTATCGTTGCCACACGATCATGAACTGTGCGAAAGCCTGCCCCAAAGGCCTCAATCCGGCCAAAGCCATCGCCCGTATCAAGAGCATGATGCTGGAGCGGCAATAAACGCAGGCAAACCGCTCCTGAGGGGTGGTTTTAGCCTTCTTTCATGCTTTGCAGCGATGCTGGGCGGGCTGAGCCTTGCGAACCCGCAAGGGCGGTGCGGAGACGGGCAGTCATGACCACAAGGCAGCAACCGCGACGGCGCGATGAGGATATGCGCCTCGCCGCGACCGCCGCCGCCCTTAGCCGCGCTGAGGCGCTTGGCCCGGCCCTGGTGGCGCGGGCGCGCGACACCGAGCTCGCCCGCCATGTGCCCGAAGTCACCATGGCCGAACTTCGTGCCCATGATCTTTTCCGCATTCTGCAACCCCGGCGCTATGGCGGGGCGGAGTGTGATATTGTCACCTTGCTCGACATTGCCGAAGCGCTGGCGCGCGCTGATGCGTCAGTGGCCTGGACCTGGGCCAGCCTTGCCAGCCACATGTGGATGCTGGGATTGTTTGATGCCGAGGCGCAAGCCCACGTCTGGGGCCGCGATAATCAGGCGCTCATCGCCTCGTCGCTGGCCTTTCCCGCCGGGCACGCTGTAAGGGTCGCTGGCGGCTTTGAGCTTTCGGGTGATTGGCGTTTTGCCACGGGTGCGGGGCTCTGCCCGTGGATTCTGCTCGGCGCGATTGTCATTTCGGATGACGATGCCGATGCCTTCGAATACCGGGTGTTTCTGGTCAGGACCGCTGATGTGCAGCTTGTCGATAATTGGGACGCCATGGGCCTGCGCGGCACCGGTTCTGGTGATGTCAGCGTGCAAAAGCTGCGTGTGCCCAGCGCCATGAGCCTCGGCGCGGCGGCCATGACAGGCGGCGCAGAGGCAGCGGGGCCCCCGCTCTATCGCCTGCCGGTTTTCGCGCTTTATCCCTTTGTGCTGGCCGGTGTCGCGCTCGGCAATGCCGAGGCCTGCCTTTCGGAGTTCACCCAGATCGCCCGTCAGCGCGCCGCCAATTACAACCGCGCCAAGCTCGCCGATTTCCAGTCGATCCAGATGCGCATTGCCGGGGCTGCCGCCAAGGTCGATGCCGCCCGCCGCATCATGCGCGGCACACTGATCGAAGCGATGGATGACGCGCGCGCCGACCATACGCCCGATCTGATCCGCAGGGCCTGCTATCGCCGTGATGGGGCGTTTGCCGTCAATCTTTGCACCGAAGCGGTGGCAACGCTGTTCAAGGCCAATGGTGCCTCGGGCCTCGCCGGGACCAATGTCATGCAGCGGCAATTTCGTGACGCGCAAGCCATTGATGCCCACATTGCGTTTTCCTTTGACGCCGCGGGCACCATGTATGGGCGGGTGGCGCTCGGTCTGCCCATTGACAATCCGTTGTTGCAGCCATGACGCACCTGGAGGGCTCGCACGACCCGGTCGATTTGCGCAAGGCGCTGGGCTCGTTCAGCACAGGCGTCGTGCTGATCACCGCGCGGGCACCCGATGGCAGCCGCGTTGGCCTGACGGTCAATTCCTTTGCTTCGGTGTCACTGCGCCCGCCACTGGTGCTCTGGAGCCTGCTGGTGCATTCGCCCAATATGGCAGCGTTTCAGGCGGCGAGCCATTTTGCGGTCAATGTGCTCGGCCAGCCCCACGAAGCCCTCGCGAGGCATTTTGGCCGGTCCAATGTGGACAAATTCTCCGGCGACGAAATTTGGCTGGAAGGGGCGGGCGGCGCACCATTGCTGACCACCGCCGTGGCGCAATTTGAGTGCCGCACCGCCCAGCGCTACTACGGTGGCGATCATGTGATTTTTTTAGGCGAAGTCGAAGCCTATCGTCATGGCCCCGGCGAACCGCTGCTGTTCAACGGCGGGCGCTTCGGCAATTTTGTGCCGCACCCCGAGGGGACATGAAACGGCTCTCGCCTTGCGGGTCACAAGGCGACGGAAAATCCTGCTAAATTATTGAAAATCACGTGTTTTTTGAGAGAAAACACGCATTTGACATCGAGGATTTGGTGCCCAGAAGAGGACTCGAACCTCCACCTCTTGCAAGACTGGTACCTGAAACCAGCGCGTCTACCAATTCCGCCATCTGGGCGACAGAGGTTCACCTAAAGGCGCGCCCGACGCTTGTCAATCTGCATTCTGTCAACCTGCATTCCTTCAACCTGCATTCCGTCCGCCTCAAGGGCTGCAGCCCCTGACGGGCCGTCAGGCTGGCTCGCCGCAGCCGGGGATTGCCAAAGCCTGGCCCTGAGGCGGCAAAGTCAAAGACAGGCCGCGCAAGACGCTATACAGCGTGACAGCCAGCGGCTAAAAGCGGCTGCACTTGAATTTGGCATGAAACAGGGCAAGCAAGCCATGGACAATTCGCGGCTGATTACGGTGTTTGGTGGATCAGGCTTTATCGGTGCGCCACTGGTGAAAAAACTACTCGGTAGTGGTCACGAGTTGCTCATTTACGATGTGCTCCCGGACTTCAAGGCTCTAGGTCAAGCAGCTAAAGAGGTCAAGATGGTCAGGGGCGACGTGAGCAACTGGGCCGAATTGTATGATGCGTGCAAGAGCTTTGAACC
>DAICZI010000047.1:4939-8862 GCA_027311205.1 Beijerinckiaceae bacterium
TGGCGGCAGATGGGTGGCGCATTCGCGTGGCCTCGCGCCAGCCCGAGCTGGCGTTTTTTCTGCAGCCGCTGGGCAAGGCCGGACAAATCGTCGCCGTGCAAGCCAACATGCGCTATCCTGATTCGCTGGCGGCGGCGCTGCGTGGTGCGCAGGCGGCTGTCAATCTCACCGGCATTCTTGCGCCCAGGGGCCGTCAGACCTTTGATGGCGTCCATCGCTTTGGGGCTGGCGCTTTGGCCGATGCGGTGAAGGCGGCCGGTATTTCAACGCTTGTGCATGTTTCAGCCATCGGGGCGGATGCCAACGCGCCATCCGCCTATGCCCGCAGCAAGGCCGAGGGCGAAGAGGCGGTGCTGGCCGCCGTGCCGCACGCCGTCATCGCCCGGCCTTCGCTGGTCTTTGGGCCTGAGGATGATTTCTTCAACCGCTTCGCCGCCATGGCGCGGCTGTTTCCCGGTTTGCCGCTGATTGGCGGTGGCCACACGCGCTTTCAGCCGGTCTATGTTGGCGATGTCGCAGCCTTCGTCGCCAAAGCTGCCGCCGGACAGGCGAAGCCCGGCACCGTTTATGAGCTTGGCGGGCCGGAAATCAAAACCTTCCACGAGTTGCTCGCCTATATTTGCGAAGTCACCGGACGCCGCCGCCTGCTCGCGCCGCTGCCGTTTCCCTTGGCCAATCTCATGGCGCGCAGCACGGAAATTGCCAGCGCGCTGTCGCTCGGCCTGTTCCCGCCCATGCTCGCCATGACGCGCGATCAGGTGACTTTGCTGAAAACCGACAATGTCGTCTCGGCTGCCGCCATCGCCGAGCGGCGCACCCTGCAAGGGCTTGGCATCACGCCCGAAACCATTGAAGCAATTGTGCCAACCTATCTGGCGCGCTTTCGCCGCACCGGTCAGTTTGCCGCCAGCGGAGCCTGAACAGCCGATGTCCAACCACCTTTTTGACCGCCTCCTGCCACAGGACATCGAACAGAGCCGGGTGTTCATCACAACGGAACACGGGCACGATCTGACTTTTGGCGATCTGCTGACGCAAAGCGCGCAATTGGCGCAGGGCCTGGCGGAAGCCGGGGTCAAACCTGGCGATGTTGTCGCGGTGCAGGTGGAAAAATCGCCGCAGGCGGTGCTGCTTATGCTGGCTTGCCTGCGGCTGGGTGCGGTGTTTTTACCGCTCAACACGGCCTATACCGCGCCCGAAGTCGCCTATTTCCTCAGCGATTCGCGCCCGAAGGTGTTCGTCTGCGATCCGTCCCGGCTCAGCGAGCTGACACCAGCGGCCAACAGCGCCGATGTCGCCCATTGCCTGACGCTGGATGCCTCTGGCGAAGGCAGCCTCATGCAGCGTGCGACCGGCCGAAGCGGCACCTTTGCCAATGCGGCGCGTGGGCCTGATGATCTTGCTGCCCTGCTCTACACCTCCGGCACCACCGGGCGCTCGAAAGGCGCGATGCTCACCCATGCCAATCTCGCCAGCAATGCCGAGGCTTTGCGCGGCCTCTGGCGCTTTAGCCGCGATGATGTGCTGATCCACGCCCTGCCGATCTACCACACCCACGGCCTGTTCGTGGCGATCAATGTCGCGCTGCTGGCGCAAGCCAGGCTCTTGTTTTTGCCGCGCTTTGATGTGAACGAGATCATGTCATTGCTGCCAAAAGCCACCAGCCTGATGGGCGTGCCGACCTTCTATACAAGGCTCGTCGCTCACCCCGGCCTCAATGCCGCCGCTACCGCCAGGATGCGCCTGTTTATTTCTGGCTCGGCACCGTTGCTGGCCGAAACGCATCGCGAATTCTCCACCAAGACCGGGCACGCCATTCTCGAACGCTATGGCATGACCGAGACCGGCATGATCACCTCGAACCCCTATGACGGCGAGCGCCGTCCCGGCACCGTCGGTTTTCCGCTGCCCGACGTGGCCATTCGCGTTGCGGAACCGGCAACAGGTGCCAGGCTGGCGCAAGGCGAGATCGGCGTCGTCGAAGTGCGCGGCCCCAATGTTTTCAAAGGCTATCTCAACATGCCCGAGAAAACACGCGAGGAATTCCGCGCCGATGGCTTTTTCATCACCGGCGATTTGGGCTTTATCGACGCGCAAAATTATCTGCACATCATCGGTCGCGGCAAGGATCTGGTGATTTCAGGCGGCTTCAATGTCTATCCCAAGGAAATCGAGAGTGAAATTGATGCTTTGGAGGGCGTCGTTGAAAGCGCCGTCATCGGCGTCGCACATCCTGATCTTGGCGAGGGGGTGACAGCCATCGTTGTGGCCAAGCCTGGCGCACAACTCGCGCCCGATGCCATACTAGCCAGCCTCAAAACCAGGCTCGCCAGTTACAAGTGCCCAAAGCGCATCATTATGGTCGAAGATTTGCCGCGCAACACCATGGGCAAGGTGCAGAAGAATGTGCTGCGCCAGACCTATGCCGGGCTTTATGGCGGGTGATGAGACCCGGAGCCGGGCAAGGGCCATAAATTTCGGACCTTGTTCAGCATTCGGTCAAAACTGGCTTTGCAAAAGCGCAGGCCCTTGCTATACACGCCACCTGCCTTGGTCTGTTCCCCGATAGCTCAGCTGGTAGAGCATCCGACTGTTAATCGGATTGTCGCAGGTTCGAGTCCTGCTCGGGGAGCCAGGCGGCGTTTCATCAATCTGGCTGGTTGGAAGTCTGGCTGGTTGCGCGACAAGGCGCACATGCCCCGTCCCATCGCAACTATAGCGCTGCCACCCAGCCCTCGCGTCACCTCAAGGACGAGCCTCAACCCAGCTCTTCAAAATCTGATGGGCAATCGCCTCCGGCATGGGCGATGTCACGCCGCCCGCGTGGCCTCCTGACAGGATCAAGGCAGCCTCGTCACGTGTAAACCAGCGGGCGTCTTCGAGTTCTTCGTGATCGATGGTCAGCGAATCATCCTCGGTTTCCGCCTGCGCGCCAATCATCAGCGAGCCGGGGAAGGGCCATGGCTGACTGGAATGATAGGTGACCCGCCCGGCGCGAATCCCGGCTTCCTCATGCAACTCGCGACGCACGGCGTCCTCGATGGTTTCGCCCGGCTCGAGAAATCCGGCGAGGCAGGAATACATGCCTTGCGGAAAGCGCGGTTGCCGCCCGAGCAGGCAGCGCTCGCCATGCACCGCCAGCATGATCACCACCGCGTCAGTGCGCGGAAAGCTTGTGTGCGCGCAGTTCGGGCAGACGCGCCGCCAGCCCGCCGCCTCGATCCTGGCTTCACGCCCGCAGCGGCCACAAAAGCGATGGCCCCGGTGCCAGTGCAACAGGCTTTTGCCCTGCCCCAGCGCGCTGATCTGCTCGCGCGCCAGCACGCCATTGATCAACAATGCGCGCAACTCCACCAGTTCCAGCCCGCGCAGAACCAAGTCTTCCGCCGAAGCCGTTGCGAAATATGTCTGGAACCACGGCGCGTCACCATGCACGCCCAGAAACACCCTGTAGCGGGGGGCGCCAAGGTTCATCACCGCGTTCATGGCCAGCAAGGCTTGCCCGCAGCTCAGCACAATCTGGTCGCCACATTGCACAAAGCTGCGCGCCAGGGGGCTTTGGGCGAGGCTTTCGATGAAGTCAGCATCATCGCGGCGCTCGGAAAGCCGGTCGAGCGGATTGAACGCAAAACCATTGCGTGCGGAAGCATCGATCATGGGGCTGCAGCCTTCACCGGGCGCGAACTCATCGGCAATTCACGGACATTGTCGATCCCCAAGGGCGCATGGGTTGCTGCCAGCACCAGTCCGCCCGCCGCCGCATGGGCGCCAATCATCAAAGCGCACTGGCGCTGGGCTGCGGCATCCAGCGCGGTGGTTGGTTCATCCAGCAGCCAGATGGGACGATGCGCCACCAGCAGTCGCGCCAGAGCGACGCGGCGGCGCTGGCCTGCCGAAAGATAGCCCACTGGAAAATCAGCGAC
>DAICZI010000480.1 GCA_027311205.1 Beijerinckiaceae bacterium
CGTCGGTGGCGTGCAGGCTATAGCCGATGATCGCAGTCGAATTCCACAGCATGACACCCTCCTGATCATCTCCAGCCGGGCGTGACTGGTGAGCGGCAGCACGACCCCCTCACCCGGAAGCGCCCGGCACCCATCATGTAGGCAGATGACAGCGCGCCTGCAACCGCAATCGGCAAATGACCAACCACGCTGCCGCAGCCTGCCCTCACGGATTTTGCATTTCGTAGGGAACTTTTCGTTCTCCCCCGCGTTGGGGCGCAGTTGCAATGCTGCAGCCCTTTGCCTGCGTCATCCGGCTTTTCGTGAGATTCTGTGGTGCGTCAAACAACCGCGCTGTCGGTTTCCTGCGGGCGCTGCAATGGCGGGTTGGGATTCAAGCGTCATGCAGCGGCACGCAATCTTGAACATAGGAGACAAGCTGCTTTTGTTGTTATATCATGCGATGTAACATTGATTCTCATCATCAGATAATACTGACGAAAACGATAAGGCCCGCGCCCATTTGTCACTGTGCCCAAGGCTCGCCCCGCCAGAGCATTTGACCGCGGTCAATGACAGTGCCACCCTGCAATGCTCATTGTTCGCCGGTATTCAACACCTTCGAATCTCACTTTAGAACCTCAAGGAGACATCAATGACCAAAATGCTCGACATCAACAATATCAGCCGTCGCAAGCTGCTGCTCGCTGCAGCCATTGCCGCACCTGCAGCCGTGCTGGTCGCGTCATCGGCTGAAGCAGCGAAGGTCTCGCAAGCCTCTGTCCAGTATCGTGGCACCCCCAACGCGGGCCATAGCTGCGGTGGCTGCAAACTCTTCACGGCACCTTCGGCCTGTCAGGTCGTAAGTGGCAAGGTCAGCCCGGCTGGCTGGTGCCAGCTTTGGCAGCCCAAAGCCTGAGATCACTTTATGATGGTTGCGGAGCGGGTTCATGACTGATTCGCTCCGCTGCATATTGAATTATATGGAGGGGGTAATGGTACTTCAGGCCGGTAATGTGTGGAGCCGCGTCGCGCGCTGGAAGTTGCTTTTCGGCTCGTTTTTTTTGGCGGGTCTGGCGCTGATCGTCTCGGCGCTGCCCGCTGAGGCGCTCCCAAGTTTTGCGCGTCAGACTGGACAGCCTTGCGCATCCTGCCACACAGCTTTCCCTGAACTGACGCCGTTTGGCCGCCGGTTCAAGCTCAATGGCTACACATTATTCGGCGGCGACAAGAGCGGGCTTCCGCATATTGCCGTGATGGCGATGCCGACCTTCACGCATACGGGGGCGGCGCAGGACGCTCCTCCCGCTCCCCATACCAAGACCAATGACAATCTGATCCTGCAGCAGGCGAGCATTTTTTACGGCGGCCAGATTTTTGGCAAGGTCGGTGCCTTCATTCAGGCCACCTATGACCGTGCCACCGGGCGCACGCTGCTCGACAACACCGACGTTCGCTATGCCGACACGGGCAAATTGTTCGGGCAGGATGTGCTCTACGGGTTTGATTTCAACAATTCGCCAACTGTCCAGGACGTCTGGACAACCACGCCGGCCTGGG
>DAICZI010000481.1 GCA_027311205.1 Beijerinckiaceae bacterium
ACGCTATTCGGTGCAGTTTCTGGACGACAGGCGCCAGGTGATTGCCGAAAAAACCCAAATGCCAGCCAGCAATTTTGACGCCACCCATGTAATCAATTTTGATCCACCGCTCATGGGAACCTCCCTTGGCCTTTCGCGCTACCGCCATTCGCAGTTTGCCATTCTGCCGACCTTGCTTGCCGCCCTGATAGCCCTGTCCTGTTTCGTGATCCTGTCGATCGTGCTCATGCGCCGCCATGCCCGCCAGAGCAAAATCGTCGAGGACAAGCTCTCGGCCGAAATCGCTTTTCGTCGCGCCATGGAAACCAGCCTCACCATTGGCATGCGCGCCCGCGATCTGTCGGGCATCATCACCTATGCCAACCCCGCCTTTTGCAACATGATCGGCTTTAGCGCCGATGAATTGATCGGCGTTCAGCCGCCCATGCCCTATTGGCTGCCCGACCAGATTGAAGAAACCCTCAACCGCCGAAACTCCCGCATTTTTGGCGAACGCAAGGCCCATAGTTTTGAGTCCAAGGTGCGCAGCAAAGATGGCCGCGTGTTTGACGTGCTGATTTACGAAGCCCCATTGCTGGACTCCGAAGGCGTCAACCACGGCTGGCTCGGGTAAATCATCGACATTACCGAACGCAAGACCTCCGCCGAAACCCTGCGCAGCCAGACCGACGTGCTGGCCCGCACGGGCCGCCTCGTAACTTTGGGCGAAATGGCGTCCACCCTGGCCCACGAACTCAACCAGCCACTCGCCTCCATAACCTCTTACGCACAGGGCTCGCTTAACCTGTTGCAGCAAAAGCCGGAAGATCACGCGCCAATCATCAGCGCCATTGAAAAGGTCAGCGCGCAATCCGTGCGCGCCGGTCGGATCATCCAGCGCATCCGCGATTTTGTCCGCAAGCAGGAGCCGCATTTCCACCCCCTCGACATCGAGGACCTCATCACTTCCAGCGTCGCCTTCATGACCGCCGAAGCCGCGAGTGCCGGCGTCACCATCAAGCTGGCGATTGATAAGGGGCTGGACTGCCCGCGCGCCGACAAAATCCTCATGCAGCAGGCTCTACTCAACATGATCAAGAATGCCATTGAGGCGATGGAAAACGTGCCCAACAAGCTGCTCCAGATTACAGCCAGTCAGGATCGGGCCCATGTGCGCATCGAGGTTTCCGATCACGGTCACGGTTTTGACCCCGAGATCGAAGGCCGATTGTTTGACGCCTTTATGTCCACCAAGCCCGAAGGCATGGGCATGGGGCTGAACATCTGCCGCTCGATCATTGAGCAGCATCACGGCCAACTCACCTGCTTCACGCGGCCCGAGGGCGGCGTAACCTTCGTTATCTGCCTGCCGCGCGCCGCAGCGCAAAAGGCAAGGGACATTCACGAGGACCGAAATGTCCCAGCTTGAATCACGCACCCTCGAGAGAGCCTGCGTCCATATTGTCGATGATGACCCGGCCATCCGCGATGCTTTGGCATTTTTGCTGCATTCCTGCGGGTTCGTGACACAAGAATGGGAGAGTGGAGAAGC
>DAICZI010000482.1 GCA_027311205.1 Beijerinckiaceae bacterium
CGCACCCTTGATGCTGCCGAAAATCGGCCATCGCGGCGTGGCGATGTGGGGCTTTGGTCTTGCCTTTGGCGCGCTGATTGTCGGCGGTTATGCCATCGGCCACGACATGAAGCTGTTGATTGTGGTGGCGGCGATCGTCCTGATGTGGGGCCATTACTGGGACGCTTCCAACGGCATGACCATAAACGCCATCGCTGCACCGCCGCGCTTCAAGGCAACAGCATCGGGCTTTGCCTATATGTTCGTTAAAGGCGCGGCGTTCTTCGGCGCTTTCGTATTCCCGGTGATCAGTCAGAAATTGGGGGCGTCGGGAGCGACGTATTTCGTGGCCCTTATTTCGCTCACCGGCTTCCTTGCGGCCAAGTTCATCTTGCCGGAAATGTATAATTACGTTGAAACTGAAGCTGTGCCGATGGCAATGCCAGCAGAATAATATCATCTCCCGAGGCAGGTCTAGGCCCGCCTCGGGAGCCACCCCTCCGAAACGTGAAGCCTATGAAAATAACCGGCATCGAGACTCTTGCAACCGAAGAATTCGCCAATGTTCTCTGGGTGCGCGTCCATACTGATGCCGACATCATTGGTTTGGGTGAGACATTTTATGGTGCGGGCGCGGTGGCCGCACAAATTCATGATACGTTTGCGGCGCGGCTGTTGGGGCGCAATCCGCTGCATATTGAGGCACTCAACCGCGACCTCCTGAACCTGCCGATGGCGCAAGCCTCAACCGGCGTTGAATACCGCGCCGCCTCGGCACTTGATATCGCCTTGTGGGATATTTTCGGCAAGGTGTGTGGCCAGCCGGTGCACCAGATGCTTGGGGGCCTCTGCCGTGATCGCCTGCGGGTCTATAACACCTGCGCGGGCACGCGTTATGTCCGCTCGACCAATATCAGGCCGGTCTCGAACTGGAATCGCGGGGCGAGCGATGGCCCCCACGAAGACCTTGATGCCTTCATGACCGACGCTGGCAGCCTTGCTGAGGATTTGCTGGGCCAGGGCATTGCGGCGATGAAAATCTGGCCATTTGACCCTGCGGCGCAAGAGGACAGCGGGCTGTTCATTTCGGCGGCGCAAATGCGCGAGGCGGTGAAACCTTTTGAGAAAATCCGCAAGGCGGTCGTCGATGCCGTGGACATCATGGTCGAGATGCACTCGCTATGGAACCTGCCCACCGCCATCGAGATTGCGCGCGAGTTGGAGGCCTTCAAACCGCGCTGGTATGAAGACCCGATCAGGATGAACTCGCCGCAGGCGCTGGCGGAATTTGCCCGCTCGACCAAGGTCTGGACGTGCGCCAGCGAGACGCTCGGCTCGCGCTTTCCCTATAAAGACATGCTCGACCGCGATGCCATGCACGTTGTCATGGCTGACCTTTGCTGGACGGGCGGCCTGACCGAGGGTCGCAAAATCGCCGCCATGGCCGAGACTTATCACCGCCCGTTTGCGCCGCATGACTGCATTGGCCCCGTGGGCTTTGCTGCCGCCGTGCATATGT
>DAICZI010000483.1 GCA_027311205.1 Beijerinckiaceae bacterium
CCTCTTGATCGGGGAGGCCATGGCGGGAGCCCAGGTGAGGGTGGCGGCCACGCCATAGCTCCCGAGGGTCTGCCCGCGCGACATCAGTCCGCTTTGTCTGGATCTGGAGCCGCCAACCCCGCCGCAGGGCTCACAACTTCCTTAGCGCCACTTCCTCGATGCGGTGTTCGCCGCCTTTTGTCAGCACCAGGCTGGCTCTGGCGCGGGTGGGCTGAATGTTTTCGTGAAGGTTGCGCAGGTTGATTCTCGTCCAGATATCGCGCGCCATCAGCACGGCGGCCTCGTCGCTCAATTCGGCAAACTTGTGGAAGAACGAGCGTTCGTCGCGGAAGGCGGTCTGGCGCAGGCGCATGAAGCGCGCCACATACCAGCGCTCAAGATCAGCCTCGTCGGCGTGAAGATAGACCGAGAAATCGAAATAATCCGAGACGAACGGCAATTCCTCGCCATAGCGCCTGATGCGGTTCGGCAACAGGACGTTGAGGCCCTCGACAATCAGAATATCAGGCCGGTCGACCACGATATGCTCGCCCGGCACCACATCATAAACCAGATGCGAATAGACCGGTGCCTTGACTGCATGCCGCCCGGCTTTCACATCCGACAAAAAACGCAGCAGGCCCGCGCCATCATAGCTTTCAGGAAAGCCCTTGCGCTCCATCAGGCCATCGCGTTCCAGTACGGCATTGGGGTGCAAAAACCCATCAGTGGTGACGAGATCAACCTTGGGCGTGTTGGGCCAGCGCGACAGCAGCGCCCGCAGCACCCGCGCCGTGGTGGATTTGCCCACCGCAACCGAGCCGGCAACACCGATAATATAGGGCATTTTGCCATCTTCAGCGCCGAGAAACCGCTGCGTGGCGCGAAACAGCCCCTGTGTCGCCGCGACATACAGCGCCAGAAGCCGCGACAAAGGCAGATAGATCGCCACCACTTCCTCAATGGAAATCGGATCATTGGCCGATTCGAGGCGTTTCAGATCCTCCAGGGTCAGCGTCAGCGGCGTGTCGGCGCGCAACGCCGCCCATTCATCGCGGTTGAAGCGCCGATAGGGCGACAGCAGGTCTTCATTGAGGGGCACGGCGGGGCTGCTCACGAAGTCGCCGCAGGCTTGGCCCGCGCGGCCTTTTCCTGCAGGCCCGATTGCCCGGTGCGGCGTGCCAATTCGTCCATCACGTCACTCAGCCCAACCCCGCCAGCGTGCAGCACCACCAGCAAATGATAGAGCACATCGGCGCTCTCCAGCGTCATGGCCTTTTTATCACGCTCGACGGCGGCAATCACCAGTTCGGTGGCTTCCTCGGAGAATTTGCGGGCGCATTTGGTGAGCCCGGCATCAAGCAGGCTGCGCGTATAGGAGGCGTCGGCCACGGCAACCTGGCGCGTCGCGGCATCAGCGCCGTGCTGCCGGTGATGGAAGCTTTCCCCTACGTCATTCGCGTGGTGTCGGAAATTCTGGAATCCAATGGATCCAGCTCCATGG
>DAICZI010000484.1 GCA_027311205.1 Beijerinckiaceae bacterium
CATCGGCGCGGGGGGCTCCGCGCCGGGCCTATTTGAAACATGAGAAAGGGTCCCCATGGCTCTCTATGAGCACGTATTTATGGTCCGTCAGGACGTCACCAGCCAGCAGGTCGATGCCTTGACCGAGCAGTTCAAGGGCATCATCACCGCCAATGGCGGTTCCATCGCCAAGGTTGAAAACTGGGGCGTCAAGTCGCTGGCTTACCGCATCAAGAAAAACCGCAAGGCGCATTTTTGCCTGTTGAACATCGATGCCCCCTCGGCCGCCGTGGTCGAAATGGAGCGCATGATGGGCATCAGCGAAGACGTGCTGCGCTTCATCACTTTGCGCGTCGAAGCGCATGAGGACGGCCCCTCGGCCATGCTGCGCAAGCGCGATGACGATGATCGTGGGGATCGCGGTGACCGTGGCCCGCGCAGCCCGCGTGGCGACCGTCCCGATCGGGACCGCGGACCGCGTCGCCCGCGTGAAGACGCCCCCATGCACGAAGGGATTGCCTGATCATGTCCATGTCCACCGAAACCGCCCGCCGTCCGTTCTTCCGTCGGCGCAAGACCTGCCCGTTCTCGGGGGCCAATGCGCCCAAGATCGACTATAAGGACACGCGGCTGCTGTCGCGCTACATTTCCGAGCGTGGCAAGATCGTGCCCTCGCGCATCACCGCCGTCTCGGCGATCAAGCAGCGCGAATTGGCCAATGCGATCAAGCGCGCCCGGTTCCTGGGCCTGCTGCCCTACGTCATCGGCTGATAGGCTTCGAGCGTCGCGGCCCCTGGGGTTGCGGCGTTTTTCTCCCAAGGCTGGGGGTGGCGCTGCCGCCCTCTAACCGTCACCGACGGGACAGCCGCTGACCGGGCGCCCCTGCGTGCCGATGTCTGTGGATCCCGTTGCAATCGATAAATTGAAACGAGGTTTTACCATGGAAGTTATCCTGCTCGAACGCGTTGGCAAGCTTGGCCACATGGGCGACAAAGTCCGCGTCAAGGACGGCTATGCGCGCAATTTCCTGCTGCCGCGCCAGAAGGCGCTGCGCGCCACGCAAGCCAACATGAAAAAGTTTGAAGGCCAGCGCGCCATGCTGGAAGCACGCAACAACGAGCTGAAGGCCGGTGCGGCGGGCGAGGCTGAAAAGCTCAACGGCAAGAGCTTCACCATCATCCGCCAGGCTGGCGAAACCGGCCAGCTTTACGGCTCGGTGTCGCCGCGCGACATTGCGGAATTGATCACCGCCGATGGCTTCAAGGTGCTGCGCAATCAGGTGGTGCTGAACACGCCGATCAAGGCGATTGGCCTGCATGAAGTGCCGGTGCATCTGCATCCGGAAGTCACATCGACCGTGACCGTCAATCCGTGGCGGAAGATCTGCTGCGGTCCGAAGTTGGGGTCATCCTTGCGCTCGCCCGCCGGCAGCGTCAGCGCCACGGCCTGCGCGGCCGGCGGTTCGGCGCCCACAGCGATG
>DAICZI010000485.1 GCA_027311205.1 Beijerinckiaceae bacterium
GCAGAATGAGCGGGGGTTGTCTCGGGGCCGCAAAAACTCTTCGCTGGTTCAACCCAAGGCGGCGAGAGCGCCGCAACCCTTTATAAAATTATCGAATCTGCCAAACTTAACGGTCATGACCCCGAAGCCTGCCTCCGCGATATCCTGAACTGCATAGCCGATCATCCCATCAACAAAATCGCCGAATTGTCACCCTGGAACTGGAAACCGGCCTGAAAGGGTCAAGGCCGGACGGTTACGGCAGGTCGGCCGCAAACGCGAAGCTGGCGGCGATCAGCGCGCCTGCGGCGACGCATGCGCGAAGCGCGTTTGCCACCGAGAGATATCGCTGCGGGGGACTTTCTGCTTTTACACGGAATTTGCGCGGGCGGTGGATTTCATTGCAGGCGGCGCGATCGGTGGGACCCCCCTGCCAAGTGCTCGATGCCAATCGACGAGGCATTGCGCGGCTTCGTACTGGCATCAGACCGCCGCCACGCCATGAAAGTGCAAATTGCCCTGTAACGGGCGCACCTCGGCCCCGAAGAACCGCTTGTCAGATGATCTCGAATATCCGCTTTTCGGTCCTGTGAAGGCACGCAGAAGGCCCGGAGTCCCCGAGGATGTAATTGTCACAAATGACTGCAAACAGCCTCTCCGTTTCATAACCCGGATGCACAGCCAAATTCATGTTGGCCTGAAGGCGCATGGTCTCATCGGCGCGAACAAGGGGACGCTCGACCATATCCGCACCCTGCCCGTGGCTATATAGGCGACGCTCTTGCGGGAAGCCATGCGCAACCATCCAGACGTCATGCGCCGCCGCGACATCGCGTGCCAGCACACCGGGCTTCAGCAGCGACAGGGTATGATCCTGCGCCGCGCGCATCGCGGCAAAGCCATCGACCAGTTCAGCGCTGGCCCGGCCCAGCACTATCGTGCGCGCCAGTTCGGTATAAAAGCCGCAGGGGCCATTGATTTCAATCAGCAGTGAGAAATGGTCGCCCTTTTCGATCCGGCGTGCTTGCTGGTGGCGGCCAAGAAACCCCGCACGCACGCCCAAAGGGGCCGAGCTGCAAAGCGTGATGCCCTGCTCGCTGCCCAGTTTCTGCCCGGCGCTCCATGCCAATGCGGCAATGTCGCTATCGCGCAATCCCGGGCGGATTTCATTCAGCACGGCGGCAAAAGCCTGATCCTGGATATGGGCCACCTGGCGGATCCAGCGCAGTTCTTCCGGGCTCTTGACGGCCTTGATCTCATCGAGCCAGTCGCTTGCATCCTCAAAAATGGTGTTGGGCAGGCCCTCCCTCAGGGCAATAACCAGACCATGGGGCAGTGCCCCCGGCCCGAGCAGTCCAATGCGCGCGTAATTGCGTGGTTTCAACGCGCCAAGCAGGGCTCCGGCATGATAGCCGCTGGTATATTCGATAGAGGTGAAGGCCGGGGTGGTGAGCAGGAGGCCCCCAC
>DAICZI010000486.1 GCA_027311205.1 Beijerinckiaceae bacterium
GCCATGTGAACCGCGCGCCCATGCCGGGCCGGGTCAGCCACATCGCCTACACGCCGGGGGTGTTTCTGAGCGCCGATCTCGACAAGGCCAGCGATGACAACGAGCGCAACGGCATGGTGCTCGAAACTGCGCAAGGCGCAGTCGGCGTCGTGCAAATCGCCGGGCTGGTGGCGCGTCGCATTGTCAGTTTCACCCATGAAGGCGCAACACTCAGCGCGGGTGAACGCTTCGGCCTCATCCGCTTTGGCTCGCGGGTCGATGTCTATTTGCCGGGCACGATCACGCCGCTGATTGGCATCGGCACCAAAACCACGGCGGGCGAAACCGTGCTGGCTGATTATGCCCTCAGTGAAAAACCGCGCAGTTTTCGCGTGGGTTGATGTCGAATGGGCTGATTGACAGCGTTATATCTTATGGAATATCACGCATGCGTGCGCGATATTTTATTGGAAACGAACGACATGATCCTTCAACGAAGGGGAATCGCGAGCCCTTGGGGTTGCTTCCGCTTTGCTTGGCTCCCGGTCGCCATGACGGCGCTCATGGCTGGCGCGCCCGCCAGGGCCTCTGGCGTTTTGCATGTGGCCTATGCAGGGTCGATGGGCGCGGTGATGGATCACGGCCTGGCCCCGGCCTTCACCAGGAAGGAAGGCGTCGCCGTGCAGGGCACAGGGCAGGGCGCGCTGGCGCTGGCGCACTTGATCAAAAGTGGAACCCTCGCCGAAGACGTGTTCATCTCGATCACACCGGGGCCAATGCGCCTGCTGCAAAAGGCAGGACTGACTGGCCCCATTGTTCCGATTGCCAGCACCTCCATGGTCATTGCCTATAGTCCCAAAAGCCGGTTTGCCGCTGATTTTGCCAGCGCGGCTTCTGGCAAGAAGAACGTTTTCAAGGTCTTGCAGGAAAAAGACCTGCGCTTTGGCCGCACCGATCCGCGCACCGATCCCCTGGGGCAAAACATCATCCTGGCCCTGAAACTGGCGGCGCTTTATGACCATCAGCCGGGGCTCTCCGGCAAGATTCTCGGCACGACCATCAATCCGGCACAGATTTTCGCCGAGCCGTCCCTGCTGGCACGCCTTGATGCTGGCCAGATCGACGCTGCAGCGGCCTATGCCAGTTTTGCTGCTTCGCATCACATGAGTTTTGTGAAACTGCCCGATGAGATCAATCTTTCCGATCCCGCCAAGGAGAGGGCATGGTACAGCAAAGTGTCCTTCATGCTGCAAAGCGCGAAAGGCCCTGCCAAAATGATTCATGCCTCGCCGCTGGTGTTTTACGCCGCTGTGCTGAAAAATGCGGCTAATCCCAGGGTGGCGAAGGATTTCGTCAAGTTTCTGGCAGGCCCCGAGGGGCAGGCTATCCTCGGCGCGCAGGGCTATGGCCCGCCTTTGGGCGGGTCGTTGACACCTCTAGCCAACTGATGAAGATGGCAC
>DAICZI010000487.1 GCA_027311205.1 Beijerinckiaceae bacterium
CGGCAAACCGAACCGCAGAGCCATCGCAAGGCCATCGCAGGTTTTGTCGCCGGATGGCGTATGATACCGATACATGGTGGGGCCGCCACCAGTTGCGAGTAAAACAGCCTTGGCGCGCGCAAGGACAATTTCGCCACTGCGCATGTCCAACAGCAGCACGCCTGCGATAGTCTCGCCGTCAGCAGAGGGGATCAAGTCCAGCGCGCGATGGTCCTCGAGGCGATTCACATCGCGCTTCCAGACTTGCTCGGACAATCGGTTGACGATTTCGATACCTGTGAGATCGCCTTTGTGCACAGTCCGGTCAAAGGTCTGGCCAGCGAAAGCCTTCTGATGCACGCTGCCATCCGGATTGCGATCAAAGAAGCAGCCAAGCTCGGTTTCCAATTCGCGAATGCGGATCTGCGCGCCTTCTACCAGCTTCCAGGCCAAGGCTTGATTGTTGATCCACTTGCCGCCGTTAATCGTGTCCATAAAATGCCGCTCGACGGAATCACCTGGCGCGAGCGCCACGTTGTAACCGCCTTGCACCATGCGCGTGCAGCCACATTTTCCGAGGAGGCCTTTGACCACGATCGTGACGTCCAGTTCTGGCGCGAGCTTTTTTGCGTGCAGTGCTGCAAACAGGCCTGCACCGCCCGCCCCCAGAATCAAAATATCGGTCTTGATCTCTCTCATCGGGGACAGGCTGCGTGACATCGGCATAGGGCTCTCCAATCCATGCTTCACAGGCCCTCAATCCTCTGCGCCGAGGGAGGCGAGCACGGCATCGCGACGACCTCGCACGTCATCCTGGACCCGCGCGAACAAAGATCCGCCGTGGGAATCCATGCCAACCAGCAGCGGCCCAAATCCCCTGATCCGAAAGCGCCACAGACTTTCAGGATTGAGATCATCGAGGTCAACCGCGTCAATCGCTTCGATCCATGTGGTCTCCAGGGCTGCAGCACCCCCGACAATCGCAAGATACGCGCCGCCGATCTCCTTGAATGCGCTGAGGGACTCTTCGCCCATGCCGCCCTTGCCAATCATCACCCGTGCGCCTTCGCGCAGCATCAAGGCGCGCGTAAAGCGCTCCATACGCATGGAAGTGGTTGTGCCGATGCAGATTGGTTCGTAACCGGCTGGAGACTCGTGCGAAACCTCGACCTTGCGAACGTTCGGCGCGGTGTGAATCACGGCGTGCCCGCGCAGGTCAAGCGCAGTGCGCCGATCCTTGTCGAACATGGCGATCAGCGTGGCATCGCGCAATCCAAACAAGGTTTGCTCAAGCGTCACCGTATCTGCGACCCTGAGCGCCCGGATCTGGTCCTCGGTAGCGGGCAT
>DAICZI010000488.1 GCA_027311205.1 Beijerinckiaceae bacterium
CGGGATTTGGTGAACCTTGTGCCGATCGGTTTTGGAACGGTGCGGTTCTGAATCTTGGTTTTTTGGGGGGAGGAAATTCAGGATTCCTTAAATGTTTTAATAGGTCACCGTATCACATTTGAAATACAACACCCACTGATCTAACAGGTGTTTGCTGGGACAGCATTACAGCCATAAGCGTACGAGCGAGCGCAATTTTCTTCAATCGGGGTCGCCCAAGAAAACGAAAAACTCGTACGCTAAGCTGTTTGCTGTGGCCGTCTGCGCCGGTGTTGACCTGAATGGCGGGCGCTCCCGCGGCGCGGATGCGTTCGCCATCATGGGCGGTGGCTTGATCACCTTCAATAACCGAGATCGAGACGGTGTCCCTTAGGTCGCGTATGGTGCGCTCCAGCAGCGAAGTCTTGCCCGAACCGGGCGAACTGACCAGATTCAGCGCGAGAATTTCACGCCCGGCAAACCATCCGCGGTTGCGCGCCGCCAAGGCATCATTTTTGGCGAGAATCTGCGCTTCCAGCGTTACCACCGCCGATGGGGCTTCGTCGTGATGGTGATGGCCGTGATGATGATCATGGCCATGGTCGTGATCATGGTTGTGGTTTTGATCATGGTGATGGTCATGGTCATGATTGTGCAGCGACTCGCGTGCCATGGCCAAATCCTTCCCGGTCTGAAGATTGGTGATTCTTGTCTGGCTTGGGCTGCCACAGCCACAGGTTCCGCACATTAGGTTACCTCCTCCAGTTCCATTTCCCGAATTTTCAATTCTTCGCCCGCCAACCGGTCGATGGCCCGCGAGCCACAAGTGCAGGCCTGATAAAGGGTGGCGGTGGCAAAGCTGCTGCCGCAGTCGCGGCAATGTGCCCGGCCGGCAATCCTGCAAATCTCAAGCTGGGCAGCTTCCAGCGTGGTACCCTTGGCAAAGATCACAAAGCAAAAAGCGATGGCATCGGGCATGACACCGGCAAGTTGGCCGACATCCAGGGTCACCCGTTTGACGCGGCGACCCTTGGCAGCTTCCTCGACAATCGAGACAATGTTGCGGGTGATGCCCAGCTCGTGCATCGAGGCTCCTCAGCAGATGCGGGGCAATTGCTCGCCCACCAGCATGTCGACAATCCGCCGCCCGCCAAACACAGTTTGCATGGTGACGCTGCCTGGTTCTCCCGTTCCTGCGTGGCCGATCAGCGCGGCATCCCGCCCCAGCGGATG
>DAICZI010000489.1 GCA_027311205.1 Beijerinckiaceae bacterium
ATATCGACGCTGGTGTGGTGGCCGCAGCAAAAATCGTTCTGCGAACGCCCGACTGAAATCGCAGGGCGTTGGATTTTGGGTGGCATCGAGATTCTAGAATGCCATCCAGCTCCGAGCGCTAGGCCATTGCTTCCTTCAACAATGTTTCGCCTGGCCGCACAATATTGAAAATCACCGGTTCCTCGCTGGCGATGATCCGATCATCGCGGTGCCGCACCACGGTATAGCAAGAGGTCGCAAGATTCGATGTTTGCGGGTGATCACTGCGATAATGTGCGCCGCGGCTATCCAGCCGCGTCTGCGCGGCCTTCAGAATGGCTTGGCTGACGAGAATCATGTTCTCAAGATTCAGACGGTCTGTCCACGTCAGATTGTAGCGCCGGTCAATATCCGAAACGCCTGCCGCAGCCACTTCAACAGCCAGACCTTCCAGGACTGATTCTGCGTGCGCAAGCCCCTCGGCGCTGCGCAATATGCCAACATCGTCCCACATGACCGCGTGAAGCGAACGGCGAATTCCCTCAAGATCAGCCGTCTTGCGCCCGATCGGTCCAAGCGCGCGTGCAAGGGTGGCCTCAATTATCGAGATGTCGGGATCGGCGTGATGCCTCGGGCGGTTGCGCACATCGCGAGCCATTGATTCGCCAGCGTAACCGCCAAACACGGTGGAATTGGCAACCCCATTGCCTCCCAGCCGATTTGCGCCGTGAACGCCACCGGTGTCCTCGCCCGCAGCAAATAGCCCAAGCCTTTCAGTACGACAATCGGCGTCGAACATTACACCCCCCATCATGTAATGGGCAGTAGGAATGACCTGAACACGCCCATTGGCGAGATCAAAGCCGCAGTCAGCGCAGCGCTCCACCATTCCCTTGAAACGGCGTCGAACCTCGGCAGGTCCAAGGTGACTCATCTGAATCCACACGCCGCCGTCAGGAGTTGCATAGCCCTTCAATATCCGGTCCATGATGCTGCGGCTGACAACGTCACGGGTGGCGCGCTCGCCTTGCGGATCATAAAGGTGCATGAACCTCTCGCCTGAACTGTCGAGGAGCCACCCGCCAGCGCCGCGCAAGCCTTCTTCGAGGACGGTCCCCGTCATGCGCGTGTCGTCGCCAGCCAGCAGGCCGGTCGGGTGGAATTGCACCATTTCCATATCCCGCAA
>DAICZI010000048.1 GCA_027311205.1 Beijerinckiaceae bacterium
GGTTTCCGGCAATCTGCCGGGCAAGCCCTTTCCCGATGGTGCGCCTGGCCCTTCGCTGTATTGCGCGGTAATCGTCAAGACGGTTGACGCCCAGACCCGCGGCAAGACGGCCATTAACGAACTGTTGCGCGATTGAGCACGATGTTTCAGGGCAAGTCCTTCCATTTTCTCTATCGCGAGGATCAAGGCGAGGTCTCGAAATCCTTGTGGTGGGCCGGGACGTGGCCGCTGGCCGCCGTGCTGCTGGTGCTGAGCCTGATTTGGCTGGCGATTGCCCCGGATCCGTTGCATGCCTCGAAAAGCTCGTTCCTGAGCTTGCAAATGCAATCGATTTTGCAGCTTTTGACCTACGGCTACCTGCTGATTTATGGCATCATCGCGATACTGATCGCCATCAGCCATACTTTTTTGAACATCAAGCGGTTGCGGGCGCTGCATCAGCCAACGGGGCTGGGCGGCATGTTGCCTTTCACCGTTTTGGTGGTCGCCGCAGTCAATTGGTTGCAACCGCGTGTCGGTGGCGAGATGCCGATCTGGTAAATTTGGGCCGCTGACGCGGTTCTGGTGGGCGTGTTCGTTTTCATGATCTACGACCTCGGCTTCAAAGCCGATCCGGCGGCCTGAACCGTGAGCCTCGCGGCCTCCATCCTGCGCGATCTCATCGCCTGCCCCTCGGTGACACCACTCGATAACGGGGCGCTGGGCGTGGTCGAACGGCACCTGCAAAGTCTGGGCTTTACCACGCACCGCGTCAGTTTCAGCGCACCGGGCACGCCCGACATTGACAATCTCTACGCAAGACTGGGGACTGAAGCGCCCAACCTGTTGTTCGCCGGGCACACGGACGTGGTGCCGGCCGGGGTCCTTGAAGCCTGGACACATGCACCCTTTGGCGGCGTTGAAGCCGATGGTTTCATCTGGGGGCGCGGCGCGGTGGACATGAAGGGTGGCATTGCCGCCGCTGTGGCCGCCGTGGCGCAATTTTTGGCCCAGCATGGTGCGCCACGGGGTTCGATCAGTTTCCTGATTACCGGCGATGAGGAAGGCCCGGCCGTCAATGGCACGGTCAAGCTGCTGGAATGGGCGCTGGCGCGCGGCGAGCAGTTTGACCAGTGCATTCTGGGCGAACCGACCAACCCCAAAGCCATGGGCGACATGATCAAGATCGGGAGGCGAGGATCGCTGACGGGCGAGCTTGTCGCTGAAGGGCGGCAGGGCCACGTCGCCTATCCGCACATGGCCGATAATCCGATTCCGCATCTGCTGCGCGCCATGACGGCGCTGCTGGCGACACCACTTGATCGTGGGTCAGAGGCTTTCGATGCCTCGAACCTCGAATTCACCACGGTTGATGTCGGCAATCCGGCGCATAACGTCATTCCGGCGCGGGCGCAGGCGCGCTTCAACATCCGCTTCAATGACTTCTGGACCCACGCAACTCTGGCCGATGAAATCCGCCGCCGGGTTGCAGCTGCAGACGACACGTGCAGACTGACCTTCCATGACAGCAACGCATCGGCCTTCCTCACCAGGCCCGGCCCCTTCACGACGCTGTTTGCAAAGGCCGTTGCCGCCGAGACGGGCCGCGTGCCAAAGCTCTCGACGAGCGGCGGCACGTCTGACGCGCGCTTTATCATCAAGTCCTGCCCGGTGGTGGAGTTCGGCCTCGTCGGCGATACCATGCACGCCGTAGATGAGCGTGTGCCGTTGCACGATTTGAAGACGCTGACAGCAATTTACCAGCGCGTCATGACGCAGTATTTCGGCGTTGCCTGACGCCTGTTGAAGCAACACCTGTGCGTTGGTGATGCCCTAATCCGCCCGCACCACATCGACGTGCCAGCGCGGGTTGTCGCTTTGGCGCATGGTTTGCGCCAGC
Source organism: Beijerinckiaceae bacterium (assembly GCA_027311205.1). Classification (GTDB taxonomy): domain Bacteria; phylum Pseudomonadota; class Alphaproteobacteria; order Rhizobiales; family Beijerinckiaceae; genus REEB77. Next base: position 1,880 of record DAICZI010000048.1, read on the forward strand.
CATGGCAGCAGGCGGCGGGCTTCTTCGGCGAGCACGAAGGGCGGGTTGATGATGATCATGCCGCAGGCCGACAGCGCCCCCGGCACCGGGCTGGCAATATCGAGTTCAAGGCGCAGCACATTGGCGAGGCGCAAAGCCGCCAGATGTGCCACGAGACGCTCGGGTTCCTGATCCTTCACCGGATACCAAATGGCATAGGTGCCCAGCGGCCAGCGGCGCAACGCTTCGTCCAGCGCCGTGCGCAGGTCGGCAAATTCGGTTGATTCTTCAAAGGGCGGGTCGATCAGCACCAGCCCGCGCCGCTCGGGCGGCGGCAGCAGCGCCTTCAGCGTCGCATAGCCATCGGCCTCGAACAGCTTCAGCCGCCGGTCACGCCCGCAGGCGACCCGCAAAGCCACGGCTGCGCCATGGTGCTTTTCAACGAGGCAAAGCCGGTCATGGGCACGCAGCATGCTTTGGGCGATCAGCGGCGAGCCGGGATAGGCTGTCGGCACCGCCAGATCGGCCTTGACGCCCGCCAGGCGCGCCCATTCTGCCACCAACGCGGCGACGGCGGTCGGAAACGGTGGCTTCAGCCGTCCGACGCCTGCCAGTGCCTCGCGGGTGGCCTTGGCCGCCTCGCCAGTGAGATCATACTGCCCGGCACCCGCGTGGGTGTCGATGAACACCGCAGCCCCTTCCTTGCGCATCAGATAGGCCAGAATGCGCGTCAGGATGATGTGCTTGAAGACATCCGCGAAATTGCCTGCGTGAAACTCGTGACGGTAATTCATGAGACGGCTTTTCGGTGCGCCATCAGCGCTCTGCCGGAATCTGGATCGAGGATGCGTGGCACGAGCGCTGCATCACCTGATTGCAGGCGCGATAGGCGCGCAGGTCCTTGGTCAGGCACAGGCGCACTTCCTGCAATTCGCCCTTCCGGCACGCGACCGCCATCATGCCAGGCCTGATGCCCGGATTGGCCTTCGAAAAAGCCTGCATGATGGCGATGGGAGCCATGGTTTGACTCGAAGTCGGTGCCTTGAAGGCATCAGGGATGGTGACAGCGTGAAACGCCCGTGCCGCTGCCGCAAAATAAGCCGAGGGGCTGAGCCCGGTGCAGGTGCCGTGCTTGCGCCATTCGTAACGGGCGAGGCCAACCGCCGGATAGACCCCGATGGTTTCCTCCAAAGCGGTTTTCGAAACCGAGCGCGACCCACCGCAGTTCGAGGGATAACCGTGCTCATTCTGCGGCCATAGGCCATGCAGGACAAAACCCAGTTTCGCCCCGACCGCGCATTGCTTGCGGCCTTTGCCCGAAGGGTTGGAATCGCAAAATCCCGGCGACCATGACAGCGCCATCAGGTAAAAATCAAACTTGCCCGGTGCGACCTCTGTGGGCCGCACGGCGGGCATTGCCATTTGCGCGGGGATCGGCTGGCCCGCCGCCGCAGGGACAGCCGGAGCCGTAGCCGGCGCGCGATGCAGGAATTTCAGCAAGCCGGCAGAAGCTGGCACCGGAGCCAAACCCACCACCAATGCCGTCAGCACCCCTGCAAAAATGATTCTGATCGGCTTCATGTCATCGTCCCCCAGGTCCCGGTCGTTCAGTGGCGTGCGGCGTGACACGATGGCGCATAGGCATAATTGCGGTCATAGCCGGTGACGCACCAATTCACCCCCGCGGTGTACCCGAGCCAGCCCAACCCCTCGCCAATGGAATAGACCACGAGATGATGATGGCGCGGCCGTTCATTGTCGAGATGCGCCCAGGCCGTGCAATAGCGTCGCGGGATATAATCGAGACCATTGGTGCGATACCCCGATTGCCGAACATGGCTGAAATCAACAATCTGGCGGGAGGAATGCCAATATTCGCTTTCTTTTTCCTGGAAACGGTCGCGGATCGTGGCCAGCACGCCCGCGTCACTGCACGATGGCACATCGCCGGTATAGGGCCGGTCACGTTGTTCGGCGGGCAACACCGGTCGCGCCAGAGCTGGCACAATCACGGGCGAGGCCGACGCTGCGCCCAACAAGGCCATAACCAGCAGTCCTGTTCGCATTGCCATGGAGACCTCTAATTTTTATGTCCTCGGCAACCATGCCCTGCCGCCGTGCATCATTCAAGCCGATTTTGGCGCAGCGTTGCGTGATGATTGAACCTGAGCCAAAATTTCGTTAGGCTGAACGCCAGGATCAACGCTGGGACATCTCAGATGACGGCAGGCGTGACATTGTTGAATACGGGATCTGGCCTCGGTGCGCCAAGCGTTGCGGCTGGCAAGGCGCTTCAGGGCTGCCCGGTGCATGAATTGCGGGCAAAGCTGCGCCGCGCCGGCTTGCGTCCAACGCGCCAGCGCATCGCGCTGGGCTGGCTGCTGTTCGGGCGCGGTGACCGCCATGTCACCGCCGAAACACTTTATGAGGAGGCGGGCAAGGCACGCGCCAACATCTCGCTGGCGACCGTCTATAACACCCTGCACCAGTTTACCGAGGCGGGCCTGCTGCGCGAAATTGCGCTGGACTGGGCCAAAACGCGCTTTGACACCAATGTCACCAGTCATCACCATTTCCTGCTTGAGGACACCGGCCTGCTGATGGACATCCCGGTCGCAAAACTTGATTTCAGCCAATTGCCGAAAGTCCCGGAAGGCATGGAAATCAGCCGCGTGGATGTCGTGGTGCGCCTGCGCCGCAATGTCTGATCATGAAGCGCATCACCGTCGCCGTCATCGGCGCGCCTGTGGGTGTTCGCGGCAGTCTGCGCGTGATACCGCATACCGCCAGCCCCAGCGGCTTTATCGCCTTCAAGCCGCTCTATCTGGCTGACCGCGTGATGGTCATCACCAAAGCGCGCCCCGACCGCGATGGCACCTATATTGTTGACTTTGTCGGCATCGACACCAGAGAGAAGGCTGCCGCGCTACGCCATGGCGAATTGACGATTGCCCGCGAACAATTGCCGCCGCCGGACGAGGATGAGTTCTATCTTGCTGATCTCATCGGGCTCAGGGTTGTAGGCCCTGAGGGCCAGAGCCTGGGTGTTGTTGTGGCCGTGATGAACCACGGCGCGGGCGACATCCTCGAAATTCGCCCTGATGGCGGCGGCGAGACCGAGTTCTATCCCTTCACCAGGGCCTGCGTGCCCGACGTTGACATTGCCGCCGGGCGTTTGACGCTGATTGCGCCCGACTGACGCGCTGCGGAGCTTGGTCCACGGCTCATGAGGTGCCGGTTTGACCCGCTCATTGCAACCATGCCATCATCACATTTTATTTCGGGCAAGGTTGCACAATTTTAAGTGCCAAATTGGCAATATTTTTGACTTTTTTGTAAATAGTTAATTTTATTGGATATTTTCTTTCATTTTTGAACCAGTCTGCGGCGCTGCGCCTTGAGACAACTGCTTTTTCCCATACCAGCCCATGCAAACTTCGCATAACGCGGATTGCTACTTTAGTCTAGCTCGACGCGCCAAATGCGCTTATCAATCGCCTAGGCAGTCATCCAGACAAGGCTGCCTTGGACAGGGGGATTGATGGAGGTTGATCATGCACAGGACATTCTTGTTCGCCGCCGCCACAGTTGCTGTTCTTTTAGCAACATCGTCGGCTTTCGCCGTTGGCACCTACAGGCACGACCCCGTCTATAGTGTGCTGGGTTCACGTACGGTATCGCGCCCGACGTCGCACGTGGTAGCGCAACCGGGCGCACTTGGCCGTTATATTGCGCTTTATGGTGGCGGGAGCACGCTTGATCCTTGCCAGCATCCCTACAGCCATGCCGACGAAGGCAATTGCAACGGCGGTGGCCCCAGTGGGCCGAGTGGCCCCAGTGGGCCTAGTGGCCCCAGTGGCTCCGGTGGCTCCGGTGGCAACCGTTGAGCAGACGTTGACTGGTGAGCAGACGTTGACTGGGGCACTGTGACTGCACCGTGCCCGTATTGAAGATGCCGCAACCGGGGGTTTTCCCCTCCGGCTGCGCGGCGCTTTATGCGGCTCTCATGACCAGAGGCGCGCTCCATGCGCAGCGCAGGGCGAGAGGTGATCGGCAAGAGGCGATCTGAAAGTATCCTGGTGGAGCCAGACGGAATCGAACCGACGACCTCTTCAATGCCATCGAAGCGCTCTACCAACTGAGCTATGGCCCCACACACCGGCGAATGACGCCGGGGATGGCCGCTCTATAGCCGCAAAGGCGCCAGCGCACAAGCGCCCGCGACCGCGAAATTGTGATACCCAGAATGATGCGAAATCGGCGGCACGCCGCATTTCGCTGCACGATGCACTGCCGAAACTCGCGAATTAAAAATTTGAATTTCAACTAAAAAATCATATTGAATTAATATCTGAACGCAATTATAAACAACAGCCGACTTAAAATGCACTGTCAGCTCAATGCTTTAAGCACATTTTTTTTGTTTTTGAATTTTAGCCGTTTTTATTTTGTAGGAGGTCAATGGTGAATGAATTTGAAAAAAATCTGCTCAGTGCGATTTTAGTTTCCCACAAGGAATACCAAGAATTTCTGGAGACCGCGTCATTTCATGATGGTGCAAAGCAGTATTTTAATACAAGGCTTTACCAAAATGAACCTAACACAGATTACTGTATAAATATGAACTCCACACTAAGAAAATTATTTTGCTTGGATCAGCAATTTCGCACGCACAGCACTCAATGCAATATTATTTTTAAATTACGCGGACACCTCACAAGTTGTGACATTGAATTCAACTCTCGGCAGAGGTGACTGTTACGCCTGTGACCTAGTAGTTTGTAGGTCATACAAAACGCTACAGATACTGTTTTTATTCAGTTTTTTTTAAAAAGGGGCTTAGGACGCAGTGCGCCCGCGGCAGCTTCGGTGCACCCCGGCAAAGCCACATTATTTTGCACAAAGGCAAGCAAGCTCTGGTGCAAGGAAACCGCGCGCTTCAGCCCGCGCCCCCACAGATCGTTTGCGGCTTTATCAGTTTCCGCTAAGGTGGCACCATGACAACAAGGGTGGTGACATCATGGCGCAGAAATCAGCGCAGGACACGACGCAGAACAAGCCTGTGCTTGTCATCAAGAAATACGCCAACCGGCGGCTCTACAACACCGGTTCAAGCGTCTATGTGACGTTGGAAGACCTTGCCGGCATGGTCAAGCGCGGCGAAGATTTTGTGGTGCAGGACGCCAAGACCTCCGACGACATTACCCGCTCGGTACTGACTCAGATCATTTTCGAGCAGGAGGGCAAGACCGGCCAGAACCTGCTGCCGACCACGTTTCTGCGCCAGCTCATCGGCTTTTATGGTGACCAGATGCAGGTGATTGTGCCGAGCTATCTGGAATTCACCTTCTCCAAGCTGGTGGGCGAGCAGCAGAAATATCGCGACCAGATGGCCAAATTCATGACCGGTGGCAAGCTCGGTGAACCGGCATTGCCGATGTTCGCCTCGCTTGAAGAGCAGGCGCGCAAAAACATGGCCATGTTCAGTCAGGCCCTTGCGATGCTGAACCCGTTTGTGCCCCCCAACCTGGCGCCGCAGCCGCCAGCCCCCGCCGACGACCTTGAAACCATGCGCCGCGAACTCACCGAGATGCAGCGCCGCCTTGATAAACTGGGCAAGAGCTGAGCCTCCCGCCCTCAGGCTGCGCCATGGTGGCCGGAATATTTTGACTTGCTTGAATGTTTTGACTCGGCAGTCTCAGAGAACGGCCTCACGGATGCCGCGCAGCCCCTCGAGCAGGGCGTTCTGCGGCGTGACCAAAGTGACCCTGCCGCCCAGGGCCTGCCGATAAAGCGCGTCAAACGGCGCAGCAGCGATGAGTGTTGGCGTCACCGCCCCATAGAGTTGCTGCGCTCCCGCCACTTCTCCGGCCACCAGCAGGCTTGAAATGAACGGCTTGACGCCGCACGCGGGCAGCACCCCACCCAGCACGCGCGCCCGTGCCTGAAACAACCCACGCAACACGCCGCCCGCTGCACGCGCTGCGATACGGCCCTGGGCAGTGCCCGGCTCCTCATTGTCAGGAGCCTCTGCGAGGCGGGCGATGAACGAGGCGCTCATCGCGGCATAGAGTTCGCCGGTGATGAAAGTGGCAAAGCCGACAATCGCGCCGTCGCGCATTTCGATCCATTTGCTGTGCGTACCCGGCTGGCAGATCAGCCCGTCACGGACGCCCGCGCCGAGCGCCATTGTTTCCTCGCCGCGCATCACGTCAAAAAATCCGTCGGCGCTCTCGTGGGAAACACCCGGCACCAGCCAGACTTCGTGACCATCCAACTGGTGGCGCACGGCACCGCGTTTGAGATCAGCGGCGCTGCAAGGCGCAGACACATAGGGCACTTCGATCCAGCCGTTGCGGCTGCCCACCATGCCCGCCATCCAGATCGGCAACGTCGGGTCGCCCGCCAGCCAGGGCGCGAGGCGGGCGCGCAGCAGCGCCTCGAACCCGCCAGCCTTGACCAACTGAATCCCATCATCGCTGGCCATGTCGTCCCTGACGGCCCCATCAGGGCCCATCAGCCAGCCGCGCAGACGTGTCGTGCCCCAATCCAGCGCGATAAAACTGCCGCTCACACCCAGCCACCATCCACCACATATTGCTGGTTGGTGCAGGCCGAAGCTTCGTCGGAGGCAAAGAACAGCGTGGCGCGGGCAATTTCATCGGGCTGCAACGGGCGCTTCAGGCATTGGCGCTGCATCAATTCGGCCTCGCTGGCAGGCGTCAGCCACAAGGTTTTCTGCCGCTCGGTCATGATCCAGCCCGGCGCAATGGCGTTGACCCTGATATTGAAGGCGCCATAATCGCGCGCCAACGAGCGGGTGAGGCCCAGAATGGCGGATTTGGAAGCGGTATAGACCGCCATGCCACCCTGCCCGATCATCCATGAAGTCGAACCGAAATTGACGATCGACCCGCCGCCAGCCTGCTTCATGTCCGGCAACACCGCCTGGGCCGCAAAAAACTGATGCCTCAGGTTGACCGCAATGCGCTCGTCAAA
>DAICZI010000490.1 GCA_027311205.1 Beijerinckiaceae bacterium
GCCAGCGGCAGGCGGGTGAAATGGCCGCTGGCGCGCACGCTCCAGCCCATCAGCGCCATGGCAACACGGGTGCTGGCGCGGTATAGGCGCGGGCGGCGCGCGAAAAATCCCCACAGACCGAGTCCGTAGCGCTGCGTAACGGGCGTCAGATGGCGCTCGAACTCGCGGATGCGCCAATTGCGCATGAGTTTGGGCAGCGGAATGCGCACCGGACAGACGCTCTCGCAGCGCCCGCACAAGGTCGAGGCATTGGGCAATTGCCCGCCTTCCTTGACGCCGATCAGGCTGGGTGTCAGCACGGCGCCCATGGGCCCTGGATAGACCCAGCCGTAGGCATGGCCGCCCACCGCATGATAGACCGGGCAATGGTTCATGCAGGCCCCGCAGCGGATGCAGCGCAGCATCTCCTCAAACTCGCTGCCCAGCATTGAAGAGCGACCATTGTCGAGCAAAATCACATGATAGGCTTCCGGCCCGTCCGGATCCCCCGGACGGCGCGGGCCGGTTGAAAGCGTCGTATAGACCGTCATATCCTGCCCGGTCGCCGAGCGCGCCAGCACCCGCAATATCTGGCTGGCATCCTCCAGCGTTGGCACCAGCTTTTCGATCGAGGCGAGCACAATATGCACCTTGGGCAAAATCTGCGTCAGATCGCCATTGCCCTCATTGGTGACGATGATCGAAGTTCCGGTCTCCGCCACCAGAAAATTGGCACCCGTGATGCCGACATCGGCGCTGAGGAATTTTTTGCGCAACACGCCGCGCGCCTCGGTCAGCAGCGCCACCGGATCGGTGAGGTCGCGCCCTTCCGGCAAATCTGTATGCACGCGACGAAAATCTGCGGCCACCTGCTCCTTGTTGAGATGCACCGCAGGCGCGATGATGTGCGAGGGCGTCTCGCCGCGCAACTGGATGATATATTCACCCAGATCCGTCTCGACCGCCGTTAATCCCGCCGCTTCCAGCGCCTCATTGACCCCGGTTTCCTCCGAAATCATCGATTTGCCCTTGGTGACGACTTTCGCTCCCACCTGGTGGCAAATGTCTAGCACGATTCGATTGGCTTCCGCGCCGGTGCGGGCAAAATGCACCTGTCCGCCTGCCGCCTCGACTTTGTCGGCATAGGCCTCAAGGTAGAGAT
>DAICZI010000491.1 GCA_027311205.1 Beijerinckiaceae bacterium
TGGACCTTATGCAGTTCGACGCCTGCCTTTTTGCTGCATTTGCTGAAAAAAGGTTGTCGAAACCTGGTAAGTCATAGATCCATTCGGAAACCGCGCACAAGGTCGCCCCTCCAAGCCTACGCGAACAATGAAGGACTTGCCTTTCTGGGGCGAATCACCTTGACCCACAGAAAGCCGACCGCCATGCGGCGCTGCGCTGCCAAAAAGGGCGAGAATGACTTCATATTAGCTCGAACCTCATGAGAGGAGGCATTGAGACGTCCTTTTTCAGGAGCCCGGGGGGTCAAAACCTATCTCTTTGGTGCTGCTGGCAGCTAATGAAATAGCGCCAGCAGGATAATAATCGGAATTGGAATTCCCAACATCCATAGCAATATGCCACGGCCCATGGCGGCCTCCTATTTCATGGTTGAAAATCAGCGCCGCGATTAGCGCCACACGGTAAGGTGGCTTAGATCGACGCCTTCGTCGCGATGTTTTCCACCGACGGTGGCGGCCCACCAAGCTGCTGCAGCACTGATTGCCAGCGCCGCAGCGGTCAGGAAAGCCAACAAAATTCCAATTTTCCGCGCCCTGTCAGCCGCCATTTTAGACTTCTGGCGATCCAGGGTGATTTGCTGTTGTGCCACATCGACCCGCTTTGAAGCCTCTGCGGCAGTCACGCCCGTTTGGACGGCTATCTGCGCACTCAGCAATACTTTGTCTGCGCCATTTATGGGGTTACCGCTAACAAAGGCGTCATTCACAATACGCATGACGCCAGCGCGATAGTTTCTGACCATACCTGCGGTGGATGTCGGCGCATTGGATATCGTGGGGGCCAACATGCGATCCGCGATCCTCAATGCTGGTGACGACAAGGTGAGCGCGCTCGCAGTCGGCGCGGCAGCTTGTTTGACCAACCCGGTCGCCGAAATAGTTGTTAAATATGCGAGCAATATGGCTCCGATGGCCCAGACAACCAAGCCATGGATACCATCGCGCACGTC
>DAICZI010000492.1 GCA_027311205.1 Beijerinckiaceae bacterium
GGCTTCAGCCGCTTCAGGAGGCTGCGGGCTTGCAGCGTGCCGCGCGCCAGAGTCAGCCCGGCCTGCGCCTTGCCGATCAGCGAGCCGCCGCGCGGCGTCGCCGACACCAGCACATGCACAGCGTCAGCGGGGAAATTCCCGGTGTATTTCTGGGCTCTGGTATCGGTGACAAGTTCGACCCGAAGGCCGCGAGCGCGCAGGTCTTCGGCAAGCGCCTGGGCTGGAAACAAATGCCCGCCCGTGCCCCCGGCTGCCAGCAGCACCAAACCTGGACCCCTCATGCTGCCAGCCCCAGCGGCACTTGCGTTTCGAGCAGAACTTCCGTGCGTGGTCGCTTCCTGGTCAGCGCGATGAGGAAGCCCGCGCCCAGCGCCAGCGCCATCAATGACGAACCGCCATAGGAGATGAAGGGCAAGGTCATGCCCTTGGCCGGCATCAGATCGAGATTGACCGCCATATTGATGCAGCTTTGCAGGCCGAACTGCACCAGAAGCCCGGTTGCAGCAAAGCGGCAGAACGGGTCTTCATCGCGCGCCGCGCGGCGCAGGCCACGCAGCACCACGAAGGCAAACAGGCTCATCAGCACGATGCAGGCGATGATGCCGAATTCCTCGCCGGTGACCGCGAAAATGAAGTCGGTATGCGAATCAGGCAGGATGCGCTTGATGACGCCGCCACCCGGCCCGCGTCCGAACCAGCCGCCCGAATAGAAGCTGTCGAGCGCCGTCTCCACCTGAAAGGCATTGGTCCCAAGGTGGGCGGCTTGAGGATCAAGGAAGGAGATGATGCGCTGATGCACATGTGGCGAGAGTTTGTAGGCCAGCAGCACGCCGACCGCCCCTATGCCGCCGATGCCGACAATCCACAAGATATGCACGCCAGCTACCAGAAACAGCGCCGCCCAGACCAGCGAAATCAGCATGGT
>DAICZI010000493.1 GCA_027311205.1 Beijerinckiaceae bacterium
TGCGCAGCAATCTGGCCAAGCGTCACCTGCCGCCGCACAAAGGGCGTCGTTGATTGATGTGGTTCCATCGTTTTGCCTGTCATCAGGCAAAAGAAATTCGCTCACCAGAACGGTGTTGACTCTTGACAGCGATGTGCGGAAGTGTGATTCTCCTGGTCGCCAAACACAAGAAATAAGCGCTTCCGGATGTCATGTTCGGGGGCGTTTTTCTTTTGCTGTCGATGCTCCTCAGTTAGGGTTGGATACGCAACAATTCGATCAGCTCGCTTGAGAGCGGAATTTTGTGAGCAGGTTGTCAAGTTCCGAGATCACGAATTCAGCGAAACGTGGTTCGGCGTTCTCGTCAATTTGCAACGTGAAAACATCCCCCTTTTTGGCAAACCTGACCAGAGGTCGACCTTCAGGGGTCTGCCAGGCTCGCGGAGCCTTGTGGGTTTCCCGGGGAGCTTTTTGCACCGGTTCGCAGGCAGCCGCCAGGACCCGCAAGAAGCGGGCGTCGGTATCCATTTCGGCAAAATTTGGGTGATCAACAGTTTGGTCAACCCGGCTTCGGGCGCGCGCATCCTTGATGAGTTCCGCCAATTCCGTCCATCGGCGCCGTCCAGCTTTGGGGGCTGACCCGATCTTGCGGACCAGATGTTCCGGCAAACCCTTTGCCGCCGCGATGAGTTTGGACAGTTCGGTTTTGTCGGTAGCAAGCGATGCCATGATAATGGCACGATCAAACCCCCTGTCCTCCAAAGACCGGGCGAAGATCGCTTTTTCAATAAAGGTCAGGTCCAGTCGCGCCGAATTTTCCAGGCCTTGGGCTACCACCAGCTGCTGATCATCCAGCGGACGCACAACGGCACGAACAGAAATTCCCAGTTCCCTGGCCGCCCGCAGCCGTCTGTGCCCATAGGCAACCTGATAG
>DAICZI010000494.1 GCA_027311205.1 Beijerinckiaceae bacterium
CACATGCTGCGGTCTGAGGCGCTATAATCGAAGACGGGCAGCCCTCGAGCCTACCCGAACAATTGGACTACGATTTACCGCTTCTCTGGCTCGTGAACTTGCCGATGGACACGCCAGTGTCAGTCACGCTGAAATGTCCTTGAAGGATCACCCAGCAGCCGTTCGACCCCTCATTGTTCAATGACGTCCGAGGTGGATCACCAAATCTCCTTTTCTATGTCGCGACGCACGTCCAATTTTTTGGAACTGATTTTTATTCAGAAAGACAGCCCAATCCAAGCGTTTGGGGAGATCAAATGCCAGCAAACATACTGCGCACAACGTGAATTATGTAAGCATTTCAATACTTTCATGTGCTATAGTTGCTTTTCGAAGGGCTCGGTGGGGCTGACGTGTGACCGAAGAAAAAAGAGTGGCAGCGCGCCGTCGCGTGTTCAAGGGAGGGCAGATTACCTTCACCGGGAGGGGCGCGGCCATAGATTGCTACATTCGTAACATTTCCGACACGGGTGCCCGACTGACCGTCGAAAGTGCGGTTGGGATTCCCGATACATTCGATCTCATGTTTGACCAAGGCTTGATCCGGAAATGCGAGGTGGTCTGGCGCCAGGCAACTGAGATCGGTGTTCGGTTTGTGCAGACCGTGTGCACAGACCTGGCTTCGAAAATCTGAGCAGCGGGATAGTTGGATTTTCGGCCAGACAGTTGGGGTTCCCGCTTCCCCGCCACCGCTAACCTGATAGCGGGCGCCCAAACACAGCCGCGCTTTCCATGCGATGAAAGCACTCCCCGTATGTTCTGACTCGCATTTTTGAGG
>DAICZI010000495.1 GCA_027311205.1 Beijerinckiaceae bacterium
GTATGAGGCCAGGCTCGCAGCCCGAGAGGCCAAGACGGCGGAGACGGGCAAGAAGCCGCGCGGGCGCGTGCCACAGCCGCCAGTGGAGGGCCCGCTACCGAGCGATCAGGTCAATCTGACGGACGAGGAATCACGGATCATGCCAGTGGCGGGCAACGGGTTTGAGCAATGCTACAACGCGCAGGCGGTGGTGGCGGCGGACAGCCTGCTGGTGGTGGCCACCAATGTGGTGCAGGCGCCAAATGACAAGCAGCAGCTTGAGCCGATGTTGGACAAGATCGCCGAACTTCCTGCCGTGAGCCTGAGCATACAAAGCGATGGGTTTTCGGCGATATTTGATCACGGTATTTGAGGTTTGGCCGAGAGGCGACCTCGCGGATCGTGGATAATCTGTGGGTAGGGTCTTCCTTCCTTCCTTCCTTCCTTCCTTCCATTCATTCCTTGGTGAGACTGAAAGACCATTCCTCGGCGCCGACCTGCATTTGCTACCGCCGGGAGCGGAGGCAGGGTCAAGGAGGCTCCGCGCCGCAGGCGTGGATGCCTTGACGCTGCCGAGCACCCGGCGATGCTGGGCAGGGGTGGGCCGGAAGGATCAGCCGCTGGATGCCTGAGTTTCGATGTGGGCGATCAGTGCCTGGAAGTGATCGACGAATTCCGGGTCGTAGTACTGCGGTTCCTCGACGGCGAACGCGATGACCTTGCGGTAACACTCGATCGCCTGGCGATGGTCCCCTTTGGCCTGATGCAGCCGGCCCAGGCACTCGTAGCCGTCGTGGACGTAGGGGAAG
>DAICZI010000496.1 GCA_027311205.1 Beijerinckiaceae bacterium
TCCTTCGCCCGGCGTGATGCCGCCGCAATGGTGTTGAAATCGCCGTGCTGCTCGATCCAGAAGCCCTCGACCGGCTTGCCCGTCTTGCGAATGCCCTCGACCACGCGGTTCGTCCATTGCGGCTCAATGCCGATCACAATCACGGCGGCAACATTGGGGTTGCTGCCCGTGCCGATCAGTGTCCGAAAAAACAAATCAAGATCGGCACCAAACTGCAGACGCCCATAGGCGTGCGGCAAAGCCATCGTGCCCTTGACATTATGGGCAACGGCTTCGCAGGCCGTATTCGACAGATCATCAAGCGGCAGGATGATGACATGATTCCGAACACCAACCCGGCCATTCTCGCGACGCCAGCCGGTCATTTTGATGTCTGACATGTGTGCGTTCCCTCTTACCAGCGTTTCGTCTTGAGATTTTGGGTATGAACGTGTTCGCCCCGTTTGATCGGTGCGACAATCTTGCCGATGTCCTCGCCATATTTGATCGCGGTGCTGCCGACCGGAAGATCGGCAAGAGCCACTTTATGGCCAATCGGCACATCGGCCATGGCCTTCAACCGGAAGTCCTGGTTGTTTTCGGTGATCACACAAAACATCTCGGTACCGGCCTTCAGACCCTCGACGACGACGACGCCGACATTGTCCTTGGGGCTATGCACCAGAAGTTGCGGAATGCTCATGGGAAGACCTCCTTGAAAGCGGCATTTGCCATAAATCATGTAACT
>DAICZI010000497.1 GCA_027311205.1 Beijerinckiaceae bacterium
CAGCAGGCCCGGCGACCCCTTCGCTTGGTACCTTCCGCAACCGGCTGCACAACGGCACTTTCCAGATCAACCAGCGCAATGTTTCCGGCACCATCACACTGGCAGCGGGGGCCTATGGCCATGACCGCTGGAAGGCGGGCGCGGCAGGCTGCAGCTACAGCTTTGCGGCCTCGGGCAATGTCGTGGCCCTCACCATCACGGCGGGCTCGCTGGAGCAGGTGATCGAGGGCGTTAATATCGAGGGCGGCAGCTATTACCTGTCGTGGGTCGGCACGGCGCAGGGGCGCGTGAACGGCGCCGCCTTTGCGGCCTCCGGCCTGCTCGCGGCGGGCATTGCAGGGGGCGCAAATGTCACTGTCGAATTTGGCGTTGGCACACTGTCCATGCCGCAATTCGAGCCGCAGATGGCCGGGCAGACGAGCCCGACAGTCTTTGAACAGCGGCCTTTGTCTTTTGAACTGGCGTTGTGCCAGAGGTATTACTGGCGGCTGACAAACACACAGTATTTCCAGCCCATCGGCATGGTCATCTATCCCTATGCGGGCAATCAACCCGCGCCGCTGCTGCAATTTCCCGAGATCATGCGGGCCGCACCAACTATCGCCTATTCGGCCATTGGCGACATGTCCGTGTTGGACACAATAGGCAATATCCGTGGTGCACTGACCGCTGCGACGTTTCAGGCGACGCCATCAACCCTCACGGTGATGAACAT
>DAICZI010000498.1 GCA_027311205.1 Beijerinckiaceae bacterium
GGCAACCGAAGGAAACGGGGTTGTTTGCGTTCGAACTGCACGTGCACAACGCTGTGTTTTTGTCTCGCCAACTATGGGATTTGATTTTCGCGAAACTGCCTGGGGCTTTCTGCCGGCCGGTGCAGGTCTGGCCGGAGCTGGGGCGAAAGTCGAGCCTTTGTGATAATATTGTCCAGCTTGACACCACGGTTCTGACGGAATTTGAGTTTGGCCCGCGTGATATTCGGAATATTTGCCCGGTATGTGAAATGCCCACCTATAGACCTGATCCCAAATCTGCGTTTTACAAACCAACATTGAACGGTTTTGCTTTTGCCAAAGGCTGTGAATTTATGAATTCCGGAGGTCGCGCCATGTACGCGCCTTTCATAATTTCACAAGACTTATACCGGGAATTACTGAAGCATAAAGTAAAGGGCCTGCTTTTTGAGCCTTGCCGAAAAAAATGAGCGTGACGTCGCCGACACTTCACCCACTAACCGGATGCTTTTCCTGCCTTCAGCCGTCACGCAGCCCGCCGCCTCAGGACGGGCGCGGTGTCTTATTTCCATGCCGATTGTGAGCAAGCCGCCCTCATCCGTGACACCACCCGCAACGCCCTGCAAAAAATCGCCGCCAAAACCGCCTGCGCCTTGTTCGAGGTGGCGGCACCCCAACATCCCGGCGCAATTGCTATGGTGTGCGGTTGCTGGCATAAG
>DAICZI010000499.1 GCA_027311205.1 Beijerinckiaceae bacterium
CACGGCAAGCGCGTGCAGGCGTTGGGCGGCGCGAAGAATCACGCGGTGGTGCTGCCCGATGCGGACATGGATTTCACCGCCGATGCCATCATGGGTGCGGCGTACGGCTCGGCGGGCGAGCGTTGCATGGCGATTTCGGTGGTGGTCGCGGTGGGCGACAGTGCCGATACCATCGTGGCGAAACTCAAATCGCGTGCGGAAAAATTAGTCGTCGGTCCCGGCAATCAAAAAGGCGTGGACATGGGGCCGGTCATCTCGGCGGCGCATAAAGACAAAATCATCGGTTTTATTAACACTGGCGCTGCGCAGGGCGCACAACTGGTGACAGACGGACGCGGCATCAAAGTCGCGGGACATGAAGGCGGATATTTTGTCGGCGCGACATTGTTCGATCACGTCAGTACGGCGATGACGATTTATCAGGAAGAGATCTTTGGCCCGGTGCTGTGTGTGTTGCGCGTGGCGACTTTGAGTGAGGCGATCACGCTCATCAACGCCAATCAATACGCCAATGGCACGGCGATCTTCACCAGTTCGGGCGGAGCGGCGCGACGTTTCCAGAACGAGATCGAAGTCGGCATGGTCGGCATCAACGTGCCGATCCCGGTACCGATGGCGTTCTTCTCCTT
>DAICZI010000049.1:0-4709 GCA_027311205.1 Beijerinckiaceae bacterium
ACCATGTGCAGCAGGCTGGATTTCCCGGCGCCCGAGGGGGCGATGAGCGCAACAGTCTGGCCAGCCCAAAGGCCAAGATCCGCCTTGTCGAGGATGAGCAGATCCTCGTCGCCCTGGTGGTAGCGCCGCACGACCTGGTGGAGATAAAGAATGGGATCGCTCATCCGTAACGCAAAGCCTCAACTGGATCGAGCCTGGCGGCCTGCCAGGACGGGTAAAGAGTAGCCATCAGCGACAGCGCCAGCGCCATCACCACAACTTCGATGACATTGCCGACCTGCACCTGCGAGGGCAGTTTCGAGAGGAAATACAATTGCGAGGGGAAGAGATCGAGGCCAAAAAGCCAGTTCAGCCCCCGCCTGATATGTTCCAGATTTTCGGCAACGAGGATCCCCAGCCCCACGCCGGCAAAAGTGCCGGCAAAGCCGATAAACGCCCCGTTGATAAGGAAAATCCGCATGATCGCGCCACGTGTCGCGCCCATGGTGCGCAAAATCGCAATGTCGGCGCCCTTGTCTTTCACCAGCATGATCAGGCCGGATATGATGTTGAGCGCCGCCACCAGCACAATCAAGGTCAAAATGATGAACATGACATTGCGCTCAACATTGAGCGCGTCAAAAAACGTCTTGTTGCGCTGGCGCCAATCGGTGACAATCACCGGTCGGCCCGCTGCAGCTTGAATCTTCGCGCTGATCGCCGCCGTATCATCGGGATTGGCGACAAACACCTCCACCACACTGGCCTCGCCATCGCGGTTGAAAAACGCCTGCGCCTCATGCAACGGCATATAGACAAAGGTGGAATCAAATTCCGACATGCCAACCTTGAAAATGGCCACCACCGGATAGGCTTTGATGCGCGGCGCGATGCCGAACGGGGTCTGGTCACCCTTGGCCGTGAGAATCGAGATTTTATCGCCAACCTGCAGGCTCAACTGCTCAGCCATGCGCTGGCCAATGGCGACGCCGCCGCTGGTGTCAAAATTGGCCGCCGTGCCTTGCACGATATGGCCGGAAATGCCCGGCAGGCGCACAAAATCCGAGCCACGCACGCCGCGCACCAACGCGCCAGACTGGTTGAATTGCGAGGACACCCCCGCCGCGCCCTCAATCATCGGCAGAACGATGGTGACGCCCGGCACTTTGGCGATACGGGTTACCAGATCATTGTAATGGGCCAGTGGCTTGCCCACGCCCTGCACAAAAATATGCCCGTTGATGCCGATGATTTTCTTGAGCAAATCAGCGCGAAAGCCATTCATTACCGACATCACGACGATCAGGGTCGCCACGCCCAGCATGATCCCGGCAAACGAAAACCCGGCTATGACAGACACAAAGCCGGTCTGGCGGCGAGCGCGCAGATAGCGCAGTGCCACCATCCATTCAAACGCTGAAAACGGCCGCGAGGGATGCGGCGCAGGCTCAACGATCCCGGCGTCCTGAACCTCAGAAACTGCACTCATGGAATCATCCTGTTGATGGCAGCTTCAAGTGACAGGTCTTCGCGCGCGCCACTGCGCCGGTTCTTCACCTCAACAGTGCCTTGCGCCAGCCCTTTGGGCCCGACAATGATCTGCCACGGCAGGCCGATCAAATCGAGCGTGGCAAATTTGGCACCTGGGCGCTCGTCGCGGTCATCATACAGCACCTCGACGCCGGCGTTTTCCAACGCCCCGTAAATTTTGGCGCAAGCCGCATCGCTGGCGCTGTCGCCCATTTTCAGATTGGCAAGGCCAACCTTGAAGGGAGCCACCGCCTCCGGCCAGACAATGCCCTTGTCATCATGGCCAGCCTCGATGATCGCGGCCACCAGCCGCGTCGGGCCAATGCCATAAGACCCCATGTGCACCGGCACCTCGCGCCCGTCTGGGCCTGTCACGTTGGCTTTCATCGGCTCGGAATATTTGGTTCCGAAGGTGAAAATATGGCCGACCTCAATGCCGCGCGCCGTGACCTGATCCGCTGCGGGCAAAGCCGCAAAGGCGGCGGCGTCATGTTTTTCCGAAGTCGCCGCATAAAGCGCCGTCCATTTTTTGACGATGCCCGACAGCGCCGCCGGATCATCGAAATTCACATCGGCAGGCGGTGTCGCGTACTGCAGATAATCGCGATGGCAATAGACCTCGCTTTCGCCGGTATCCGCCAGAATAATGAATTCATGGCTGTTTTCGCCGCCAATGGGCCCGGTGTCGGCTGCCATCGGAATGGCAGTCAGGCCGAGCCGCGCGAAGGTGCGCAGATAGGCCACGAACATCCGCTGGTAGGCGACATTGGCCCCCTGCGCATCAAGATCGAAGGAATAGGCGTCCTTCATCAAAAATTCACGCGAGCGCATCACGCCAAAGCGCGGGCGCACCTCATCACGGAATTTCCATTGCACATGATAAAGGTTGAGTGGCAAGTCCTTGTAGGATTTCACATGCGCGCGGAAAATCGCCGTGATCATTTCCTCATTGGTCGGGCCATACAGCAGGTCGCGCCGGTGGCGATCCTTGATGCGCAGCATTTCCTTGCCGTAGTCCTCATACCGGCCGGATTCACGCCAAAGATCAGCCGATTGCAGGGTTGGCATCAGCAATTCCACCGCACCTGCCCGGTTCTGCTCCTCGCGCACAATGGCGCAGACTTTATCGAGCACGCGCAGGCCGAGCGGCATCCAGGCATAAATCCCCGCCGACTCCTGGCGAATCATGCCCGCCCTGAGCATCAGCCGATGCGAGACAATCTCGGCTTCTTTGGGGGTATCGCGCAGGATCGGCAGGAAATAACGGGAAAGACGCATGGGTCAAGGGTTCCAAAACTAAGTTGCGAATCAGCCTTCATCGACGGCATGATGACGACAAGCGTGCCTGAAGCGCGCCGGGATTTCAAATGCGCCCCGCGCAATTTCGGTGCATGGCGGCCAGCAGCGCCGGCATCAGGGGTGTTGCGGCAGTCTTGTCACAAGGAAGCCACATAATCATCGTCTTAACCATCTGCGGTGTTTTGAGCACAAGCATCTAACCTCATTTTTTATAGGTCGCTGTATGACAATGTCGACAAACCCCCATGAAAGCACCGCCTCCTACAATGCCACGGCAAAATTCCTGCATTGGCTGATTGCGCTGGCGCTGGTGGTGCAATGGGTATTGGGTCTGACCTTTGATTATTTTGCCAGGCCCACCAAACTCGCCCTCATCAGTTTCCACGCGACCTTTGGCACCATCATTCTGCTGCTTGTGCTGGCGCGGCTGCTATGGCGGCTGAAATCGGGCGCGCCAGGCCTGCCCGCCAACGTGCCCATGCTGATGCGGCTCGCCTCGCATGGCACGCAAGTCCTGTTCTATCTTCTGCTGCTGATCGTCCCTCTGGCGGGCCTCGGCCTGCGCTTTGCGCGCGGTGTCGGCATCAATTTCGTCCTGTTCACCTTGCCTTCGCCGCTCGCCGCCAACAAGACGCTGGCGCACGACTTTGCGCGGGTGCACGGGCTGGGTGCCTACACGCTGCTGGCCCTAGCGGGCCTGCATATTCTGGCCGCCCTTTATCACCATTACGGGCGGGCCGATGGCGTCTTGCAACGCATGTTGCCCGCGTCATGGACGCCGCTGTTGCCAACCCCGGATGATTCAGGCGCGCGGCACTAGCCGCTCCGCATCGGGGGTCTTTAGCGGCCCATCGCAACACTTCATTTACCAAACTGGGTGAAGTTGCCTCATCAGTCGAGGAGCTTCACGCATGGACAATAATCTCATGAACGGCACCGGCCTGCGTAACTGGCTGGTGATGGGCGCACTGGTCTGCGGCATCGGCGTTGTCGCGGCCAATGCAATGAGCTTTTTTGCAGCGCGCGGCGAGTTTCCTGTCATAGCCTTCGCCAATGTCGGCTCGAAGCCAGCTTCGTTCGGCAAGATCGATTATGGCGCGACCGGTTCGATCGGCAAAGCCAGCGATCGGAGCTACACCCGCATCCGTAGCGTTCTGGATCGTCCGGTGTCGATCGCGCCCTGCACAGGCAAAATTGTCACGCCCTAGGGGCTCAAGGCAGTGCATAAGTGCCCGTGGCATGGGCGACCATGGCGCTTTCGCCCTCCGACATCAAAGCAACGTCCCCAACCGCCAGCTTGCGACCAAGCTTGAGCAGGCGACATTCGGCAATAAGGTCGCGTGGTGCCGGGCGGCGCAAAAAATTGATGTTGAATGACGTCGTCACCGCCAATTCAACCGGGCCAATCTGGGCAAGAATCGCCACATAAAGCGCGACATCGGCCAGCAGGAACATGGTTGGGCCAGAAACCGTGCCACCGGGCCGCAAATGCTGATCGCCGATTTTCAGGCGCATCCGGCAGGTCATCGGGCCTACCGCCTCAACCAGCAGGGCCCCCTCCCCCTGTTGCCCAATTTGCGGAAAGCGCTGGGCAAGAAACGTCTGCAAGGCGGCAACGGACATCAGGGGTGGCGCGGGATGGGTCATGCCTGGAAGCCTGCCATGCAAGAGAATATGAGCAGGCTTTGTGCGACAGCGCTGGCGTGCTGGCAAGGGAGGCTCTTGCATGCCAGCCCCCTTTGATCGAAAGATAAAGCCATGATGACGCAGATTGACAGTCTTCAAACCAGTTTCCGTCGGCAAAACCTCGGTGCCGTCGCGCATCTCACCTTTACCAATGCCGCGCAGCGCAATCCTCTGTCGCGGGCGCTCCTGACCGCGCTCCGCGATGAACTGGCGCG
>DAICZI010000049.1:4719-8851 GCA_027311205.1 Beijerinckiaceae bacterium
CAATTTTTTAGCGACACGTTTGCAGCCTGTTCGGCGATGATGCAGGACATCGCCGCTTTGCCCCAGCCGGTCATCGCCGCTGTCGAGGGAATCGCGTCGGCGGCCGGTTGCCAGCTCGTCGCCAGTTGCGATCTGGCCATCGCTGGCGAGGCGGCGCATTTTGCCACCCCCGGCGTCAACATCGGCCTGTTCTGCACCACCCCCATGGTGGCGCTCTCGCGCACCATCCAGCCCAAACATGCCGCCGAAATGCTGTTTGGCGGCGAGATGATGGACGCGGCCAGCGCGCTGCGGTTTGGCCTCGTCAACCGGGTCGTAGCTGCGGGCACAGTTGTTGAGGCGGCTGTGGCCTGGGCGCAAAAACTGACGCAAAAACCGGCTGCGGTGCTGCAGGCTGGCAAGCGCGCCTTCCGTGAACTGCGCGCCATGCCATTGGCGCAAGCCTATGACCAGGCCTCGGGCATCATGGCGCAGGGTCTGATGCAGCCTGAAGCCAACGAAGGCATTGCCGCCTTTCTGGAAAAACGCGCGCCGCGCTGGCCCCATGCCGAACCGGCGCCCCCCTTGGTCGATCATGAGGCCTATGACGACACATTGATTCGCCGCGTGCTGGCGCAGTGCAAAACCATCGCCATCGTCGGCGCGTCGGCCAATCCGGCGCGACCCTCGTTTCTCGTCTTGAAATATCTGATGAACCGCGGCTTCAACGTGCTGGCGATCAATCCGGGACAGGCGGGTGCGACCATCGCGGGCGCGCCGGTCTATGCCCGCCTGGCGGATGTGCCGGTGGCCATTGATATGGTCGACATATTCCGCAACAGCGACGCGGCAGCGCAAGTCGTCGAGGAGGCACTGGCGCTGCAACCGCTCCCCAAAGTGATATGGATGCAACTCGGCGTGCGCCATGATGCGGCGGCGCGCCGCGCCGAGATGCAAGGCGTCCAGGTCATCATGAACCGCTGCCCGAAAATTGAATTCGGGCGGCTTTCCGGCGAGATCGGCTGGACGGGTGTCAATTCGCGCGTTCTATCCGCCAAACGCCCGCACATGGCCGAAGGTGGCGTGCAAAGACGCACCTTGAGCTAGGACAAGTACAATGACATGCAACGACATAAATGAATGTAGGCTATTTTTGTATATCCCGCCCTCATTGCCAGGAACTAGCCGACGAAGCAAACCATATTATTGTGAAAATTTTTTGATTTCTTCGTTGAAGTTGCCATCGCCGGTCATCAGGCTCATGCACTTGTTCGCTGGAGCGCCTGTTGCCGCGTTGACAGCCGGCAGGGCTCAGCCATAGTTGAGTGGAAGCGCTTCCAGATTGCCAAGCGCGACAGGCGCATCGTCCAACCAAATGGCGTCGGCCGGTTAATGAGCGTGGAAAAATCGAAGCCTCCTGGAGGTCTGAAGCCATGGGATCAACCTTGTCACGTCGCAGCGGTGCTGCCGCCCTTGCGCGAACCTTCCTGCCCAACGCGCGTTGCCCATGACCGGGCATCTGAATTGTGACCTGCTGGTGATCGGCTCGGGCGCAGGCGGCCTTGCCGCCGCCGTGAGCGCTGCGACGCTGGGTTTGAAGGTGATTGTCGCGGAAAAGACCGAGGTTTTTGGTGGCACCACCGCCTGGTCAGGCGGTTGGATGTGGCTGCCGCGCAACCCGCTGGCCCAGCGCGCCGGGATCATCGAGGACATCGAAGCGCCGCGCACCTATCTGCGCCATGTGCTCGGCAATCGCTATGATGAGGCGCGGGTTGGTGCCTTTCTCGAAGCCGCGCCGCGCATGGTGGCGTTCTTTGAGAGCAGGACTGCGGTGCAGTTTACCGACGGCAACAGGATCGCGGATATTTATGGCGATGTTCCGGGGGCTGGCACTGGTGGCCGCTCGGTGATTGCCGCCCCCTATGACGGGCGCGGCCTTGGCAAGATGCTGAAACATCTGCGCCTGCCGCTGCGCGAAACCACCTTCATGGGCATGACGATTCAGGCTGGCCCCGATCTTTCCGCCTTCATGAATGTCACAAGATCGCCCAAGGCGCTTGTGCATGTGGCGCGGCGGTTTTCGCGCCATTTGATTGATCTGGCGCGATATGGCCGTGGCCTGCAATTGCGCAACGGTCTGGCGCTGGTCGGGCGTCTGCTGCGCTCCGCCGCCGATGCGGGGGTTGACCTGCGCAGTTCCGCCCCAGCGCTGCGCCTGCTGATGGCGGACGGCGTGGTGCGTGGTGCGGTGCTGGGTTCGCCCGATGGCGATATCGAGGTGCGGGCCTTGCGGGGTGTGGTGCTGGCGACCGGCGGTTTTGCGCATGATGATGCACGCCGCAGCGCCCTGTTTCCCGCCCCTGAAGCGCACCAGACCCTGGCCGTGCCGTCCGCCACCGGCGACGTGCTGCGGCTCGGTGTGGCGGCGGGTGGCAGCGTCGATACCTCGCTGGCGGCTGCGGGGGCATGGTGCCCGGTATCGCGGGTGCCCTTCCCGGATGGCACATTTGGGACTTTTCCGCATATTATCGAGCGCAACAAGCCCGGCCTTATCGGGGTGCTGGCGAATGGCCAGCGTTTTTGCAACGAGGGCAATGGCTATCATGATTATGTCGAGGCCATGCTACGTGCTGTGCCGAAAGGGGAGGACGTCGCCTCCTGGCTGATCTGCACCCGCGCCTTCCAGCGCCGCTACGGGCTGGGGATTGCGCGCCCCACGCCGCTGCCAGTCGGCCCCTATATCCGCTCCGGCTATCTCAAGACCGGACGCACCATCAGGGCTCTTGCTGAGGCTTGCGGCATTGATCCGGCGGAGTTGGAAGCCACCATCGCCACCTTTAATCGCGACGCCAGCAACGGCGAAGACCCGGCGTTTGGACGCGGTTCAACGCCCTATAATCGCCAGAGCGGCGATCCGGCGCATCGACCGAACCCGTGCATCGCGCCGCTGGAGCACGGCCCGTTTTACGCCGTCAAAGTGGTGCCGGGCAGCTTTGGCACCTTTGCCGGGCTGAAGACCGATGGCTCGGCCCGCGTGCTGAACGCAGCCGGTGCGCCCATCCCCGGCCTTTATGCGGCCGGCACCGACATGGCCAGTGTCATGGGCGGCTATTATCCGGCAGGCGGCATCAATATCGGCCCGGCCATGACCTTTGGCTATATTGCAGGTTGCCGGGCTGCCGGAGCGGAACCCTGAGGGGGACAGCCCTGTCAGCAACAGGCCGCTGTGATGGCCCGGCCAATCGCTGCTGGCGGGCTTGAACCCTTGACCAAGAGGCCCCTCAGGCGCCACAAGGGCCACAGGAGGCCGCACCATGGCGCAAAATATCACGGTTGGTTTCAGGCAGATGCTCGATGAAGCGCTGGCAAATATCACCACTTTGTCGCCTGAAGAAGCCATTGCCCTCAGTGACAGCAACACCGTCACCTTTGTCGATCTGCGCGATCCGCGTGAGCGCCAGCGCGAAGGGCTGATCCCCGGTGCGTTCAGTTGTCCGCGCGGCATGCTCGAATTCTGGATTGACCCGGCAAGCCCCTATCACAAGCCACAATTTGCCGAAGAAAAGCGCTTTGTGTTCTTTTGCGCCGGTGGCTGGCGATCGGCACTCGCGGCCGACACAGCGCGGCGCATGGGCCTCGCCCCCGTTGCCCATATCGATGGCGGGTTCAAGGCGTGGCGCGAAGCGGGCGGCGCGGTTGAGCCGCACCCACCCGGTCATAAATGAGCCATCACTTTTCGGCTGAACCAAGTTGAACCGGCTGTTCCGACAGGCTGGTTGGTTCAAACAGCGAGGCCGGAATGGGGGAAATCCGATGGCGGCGCGCCGGAAACTTTGGCTTGGAAAGATTCAGAATCGGATCCAGATCCTGGCTGCCCGTGGTGGACGCCAGCACATGCGGCGCCGCGACATGCAGCGCGAGAACATGCGGCTTGCTGACCGACTGATGCTCAATGGCTTCAGCCATCGGCAATCCATGCGGGCCGGACGAGAGTTGCGGCGTCGATTTTCGCTGGGCGATGTCCACTTCAACAGGGCTGGCTTCTTTTTTGCCCAGAAACGCCAGCCATTGTTTGTCGTTGCCATAGAACGCGTTGCGATCGACGCGGCCGGGAACACCCTGAACGTGACCGTCTGACTGATACTGCCAGAAC
>DAICZI010000004.1:0-5148 GCA_027311205.1 Beijerinckiaceae bacterium
GCTATAATTACATTATGTTTCTGTGAAATAAAATATTTTACAAAATCATTGCGGTGATATAGGAGGGGCTTTCGGCTGTACCGGAAGGAAGTATCATGCCCGCCCTCAACCGCCATTTGCGCGCGCTGGAAAACGAAGCCATCTTCATTATGCGGGAAACCGCAGCGGAATTTGCGCGCCCCGTGATGCTGTATTCCATCGGCAAGGACTCCAGCGTCATGCTGCACGTGGCGCTGAAGGCCTTCAGCCCCGGTCGGCTGCCATTCCCGCTGCTGCATGTCGACACGACATGGAAATTCCGCGAGATGATCGCCTTTCGCGACGCCATTGCCGCGCGCCATAATTTGAAAATGATCGTGCATATCAACCGCCAGGGGTTGGAGCGCGGCGTTTCGCCTGTGGCCTCCGGCTCATCGGTGCATACGCATGTGATGAAGACCGAGGGCCTGCGCCAGGCGCTCGACGAGCATCAGTTCGACGCAGCCTTTGGCGGAGCGCGGCGAGATGAGGAAAAATCGCGCGCCAAGGAGCGCATCTTCTCGCACCGCTCCTCGGCCCATGCGTGGGATCCGCGCAACCAGCGCCCGGAATTGTGGAACCTCTTCAACACCCGCATCAAACGCGGCGAATCGATGCGGGTGTTTCCGCTGTCAAATTGGACCGAGGCCGATGTGTGGGACTATATCGCCGCCGAAAATATCGCTGTGCCCGACCTCTATTTTGCCAAACCGCGCCCCGTCGTCTGGCGCGATGGCACTTGGATCATGGTCGATGACGCGCGCTTGCCGCTGTTGCCGGGCGAAAAGCCTGAAATGAAAATGGTGCGGTTTCGCACGCTGGGGTGCTATCCGCTCACCGGCGCGGTGCCGTCCGAAGCAACAACTTTGCCGGACATCATTGCCGAAATGCGCGGCTCCAGCGTTTCTGAGCGCCAGGGACGGCTGATAGATGCCGATGAGACCGGCTCGATGGAAAAGAAAAAGCGTGAGGGGTATTTTTGACATGAGCGCACTCGCCCTTGCCCCTGCCCCGGCTTTCGCCCCTGAGCCAACCACTCTTGATCTGCCAACCCTGCGATTCATCACCTGCGGTTCGGTGGATGACGGCAAATCGACGCTGATCGGTCGCTTGCTCTATGAACGCCGCCTGATCCCTGATGACCTGCTCGCCACCTTGCGGCGTGACAGCCTGCGCCACGGCACAGATGGCGACAATATTGACTATGCGCTGCTGGTGGATGGCCTTGAGGCTGAGCGCGAGCAGGGCATCACCATTGATGTCGCCTGGCGCTATTTTGCCACCCAAACCCGCTCGTTCATGGTCGCCGATACGCCAGGCCACGAGCAATATACCCGCAACATGGCGACCGGCGCGTCGCAGGCTGATTGCGCCGTGGTGCTGGTCGATGCGCGCAAAGGCATTTTGCGGCAGACGCGGCGGCACGCCGCCATTGTGGCCATGATGGGGGTGCGGCATGTGATTCTGGCCGTCAACAAGATAGATCTGGTGGACTATGACGCTGGGGTGTTCAACGCGATTGCCGCTGAATTTGCCGCCTTCGCCGAGCGCCTGGGGCTTGAAGGCGTGGTGGCGCTGCCAGTTGCGGCGCGGTTTGGCGACAATATGTCGGCCAAGGGCAACAAGCTGAGCTGGTTTGAAGGCCCGACGCTGATTGAGGCGTTGGAGAATGTCAGCCTGACTTCTGCCGCTGCAACGCTGCCGTTCCGCATGTGGGTGCAATGGGTGAACCGGCCTGACCTGAATTTTCGCGGCCTGGCGGGCACCGTTGCCAGCGGCAGCGTCAAGGTCGGCGACAGCGTCGTGATGGCGCCCTCGGGGGCCAGCGCCAGGATCAGCCGCATCCATACGGCGGATGGCGATCTTGCCCGCGCCGTGGCCGGTGACGCGGTCAGCTTCGTGCTTGACCACGAGATCGATGCGGCGCGCGGCGATCTCATCGCCCAGCCGGAAAGCCGTCCGCAGGTCGCCGACCAATTCGCCGCGCATCTCATCTGGATGAGTGCCGACAAACTGCTGCCGGGGCGCTCTTATCTGATGAAAATCGGCAGTCGGCTGGTGCCTGCCTCCGTCACCGCCATCCGGCGGCGCATTGATGTGGATACGCTGGAACCGCTGGCTGCCGCTACGCTTGATCTCAATGAGATGGGCGTCTGCAATCTGTCGACCAGCGTGCCGGTGAGTTTTGATGCCTATGCCGACAACCACGGCACCGGCGCTTTCATTCTGATTGACCGCGAAACCAACGTCACGGCAGCGGCGGGGATGATTGATTTTGCCCTGCGCCGTGCCACCAATGTCCACCGTCAGGCCTTGGTGATCAACAAGGCCGAGCGCGCCGCGCTCAAGCGGCAAAAGCCGGTGATCTTGTGGTTCACGGGTCTTTCCGGCTCCGGCAAGTCCACCATCGCCAATCTGGTCGAAGCCAGGCTGCACGGGCTGGGTGCCCATACCGCGCTGCTGGATGGCGACAACATGCGCCACGGCCTCAACCGCAATCTCGGCTTTACCAATGCCGACCGGGTGGAGAATATCCGCCGCGTTGGCGAAGTCGCCAAATTGATGGTGGAGGCGGGCCTGATCCCGCTCTGCTCGTTCATATCGCCGTTCAAGGCCGACCGCGACATGGTGCGCGCTCTGATGGAGCCGGAGGAATTCATCGAAATCTACATCGAAACCTCGCTGGAGGCCTGCATCGCCCGCGATACCAAGGGCCTTTATAAGCGCGCGCTCGCTGGTGAAATCAAGAATTTCACCGGCATTGACCAGCCCTACGAAGCCCCGGAAGCGGCGGAACTAGTGCTGGCCACCGAAGGAGCTTCGGCGGAAGTGCTGGCCGACAGGGTGGTGGAGGCGCTGATGACGCGTGGGGTGCTGATCCGGGGGTGATCAAGGCCCCCGCCATGCAACCGATGTCAGACTTCAGATGAGAATGCCGATACAGGCTCTTGCTGAAATAAAATAAGGCTCAATCGCGTATCATTGCGAGGAGCAATGCGACGAGGCAACAGAGGGGTTTCCGGAAAACTCCGTGTTGCTTAGCTCCGCTCGCAATGACCGCGAGAGCTGCAAGTGCTATGCATGTGAAGGTTATAGAATTGCTTGAATATCAGACTTGCATCATGGCTGGCGGGCATGGCCTCATTCCTCCACCGCCAGCGCCTCAAGTTGCGCCGCAAGGCTTGGCCCGTTGCCCGCCACGACAACAGTTTTCACCCGTGCCGTCGCACCGGCGACAAGGGTGAGCGCCGAAGCCGGGCATCCGAAAAAGCCGGCCAGCAGGCGCAGCAGGGCTTTGTTGGCTTGGCCGTCCTCGGGAACGGCGCGAACGCGCACCTTGAGCACATGCTGGCCATTGGCGAGCGTTGCAGCGCCCTCAACCTTGTCGAAGCCACCGCGCGGCGTCAACCGCACATGCACTTCAAGGCCGGTTGGCGTCACCCGCCAAGGCGCACCTGCGGCCTCGGTAGCGTCTGATAATTCGTGCCGTTCCGGTTTTGCCATGCGTCCTGCCTGCTGACCTCGCCAAGCTAAACGCGTTCACATTAAAGCGCCAGCGGCATTGCTGCCACTGGCGCACTTCGTCACGCGGGAGCCAGGCTCCCGTCATGCGTTCAGGAGAACAGCTTGGCCGCTGTCTTGGCGATGAGCTGGCCCTGATGGCGCGCGCCTTCGAGTTCGATGGCGCTCGGCTGGCGCTGGCCCTGGCCACCGGCAATGGTGGTCGCGCCATAGGGGCTGCCGCCGACGATTTCGTCGATGGTCATCTGGCCCTGATGGCTGTAGGGCAGACCAACAATGACCATGCCAAAATGCAACAGGTTGGTGATCACCGAGAACAGCGTCATTTCCTGACCGCCATGCTGCGTAGCGGTGGAGGTGAACGCACCACCAACCTTGCCGTGCAGCGCGCCGCGCATCCAGAGGCCGCCCGCCTGATCAAGGAAACTGGCCATTTGCGAGGGCATCCGGCCAAACCGCGTCGGCGTGCCGACAATAATGGCGTCATAATCGGCAAGCTCGGCAATGGTGGCAACGTCAGCTGCCTGATCGAGCTTGAAATGAGCGCCCTTGGCGACGTCCAGCGGCGCAGTTTCGGGAACGCGTTTGACGGCAACCGTAGCACCCGCCGAACGCGCGCCTTCCGCAACGGCATTGGCCATGGTTTCGATATGGCCGTAGGACGAATAATAGAGAACCAGAACTTTTGCCATTTTATGCTCCTTTGAGATGATGGGTCGGACTTGGAGTTGTCGCCATTACGCTGCGTCAACCAGAACAATTTCGCTGTCTTGCAGCGCAGTGATCGTGATGGATTTCACGTCACGAAGGGCAGCACCATCGCGGGCATTGACGCGGGTGCCATCAATTTCAACCGCACCAGTCGCGGGCACGAGATAGGCGCTGCGCCCATTGCCCAGCGCATAGGTGACGCTTTCGCCAGCTTTCAGACTGGCCCCCAGAACGCGGGCATTGGTGCGGATCGGCAACGCGTCAGCTTCTCCGGCCATGCCGGATGCCAGGGTCACGAATTTGCCGGCCCGCTCGCCTTTGGGGAAGGGCCGTGTGCCCCAGCTTGGCGGGGCGCCCTTGCTGGTCGGCAAAATCCAGATCTGGAAAATCTGGGTCGCCTCATCTTCCATATTATATTCTGAATGCTGGATGCCGGAGCCCGCCGACATCACCTGCACGTCGCCCGCAACGGTGCGGCCCTGATTGCCAAGACTGTCCTTGTGGGTGATCGCGCCCTTGCGGACATAAGTGATGATTTCCATGTCCTTGTGGGGATGCGGCGGAAAGCCGGATTTTGGGGCGATGGTATCATCGTTCCAGACCCGCAATGGCCCCCAGTTCATGCGCTGGGAATCGTGATAATCGGCGAAGCTGAAATGGTGATAGGCCTCAAGCCAGCCATGGTGGGCACCGCCGAGTGACGAAAACGGCCTAAGTTCGATCATCGAAACCTCCTGTGGGCGCAACCATTGCCGCAACATAAGGGTTTACATTGCAAAATAAATAGAATTTATTGCACTTCATTGTTGCTGGAATTTTATCAATGCGACTGCCCGATCTTGAAGCGTGGGCTATTTTCGCCAAAGTGGCGGAAATGGGCTCGTTTGTGCGCGCCGC
>DAICZI010000004.1:5158-8112 GCA_027311205.1 Beijerinckiaceae bacterium
GTCCTCGACCTGACCCGGGACATGCTGGAGAAGATCAGCCTCCCCTATGTGAGCGCCGACATAAGGCTGTACAAGGACATGTCGCGCGATACCCTGACCCTCAAACTCCAGTCGCTGGAGCGGGCGGCGCGCATTTTGAGTGAAGGCGAGGCGGTTGAGGCAGAAGCGGCGATGCAGACGGCCAGTCCGCGCGGCGTGGTGCGGTTGGCCGCGCCAATGTCATTTGGTATCGGAATTCTTGCCGATATTTTGCCCGAATTTTTGCAGCTTTATCCCGACATCACCATTGATCTGGTTTTGGATGACCGGATTGCCGATTTGATCGGCGAGGGGTTTGACCTTGCCTTGCGGATCGCCGCGCTGTCTGATTCATCGCTGCTCGCCCGTCGGCTTTGCGGCGTGCGGCGGTTGCTGGTTGCCAGTCCGGCCTATTTTGCCCGTCATGGCCGCCCCTTGCACCCCTCCGAACTGGGCAGCCATCATTGCCTGATTTACACCTATATTGCGACGCCGGATTTCTGGCAGTTTGAACACCCGGTCGAGGGTAGGTTCAACGCCCATGTCGCGGGCCGTC
The DNA here is from genome assembly GCA_027311205.1 of Beijerinckiaceae bacterium. GTDB lineage: Bacteria > Pseudomonadota > Alphaproteobacteria > Rhizobiales > Beijerinckiaceae > REEB77. The sequence goes on from DAICZI010000004.1 coordinate 5,733, forward strand.
TGCATAGCAACAACGCCAATGTATTCAACGCTATGCTGCTGGCCGGGCAAGGCATCTCGCTGCAGCCGGAATTCACGGTCCGGCAACACTTGCGCAGCGGGGCCCTGGAGACGGCGCTGCCCGCCTGGGCCGCGCCGCCCATTGCGCTGAATATAGTGACCCCGCCGGGAAGGCTGCGGCCCGCACGCGTGACGGCGCTGATTGAGTTCCTCATGAAGCGCCTGTCGCTGCCGCCATGGGAGCCCGGCGCGCCGCAAGCGTAGCTGCATCGCTTCCATGTACCGCCTGCAACATGGGCGAAGACGGCCTGCGCATGATGTTGCTGCGAAAAGGCGCGGGCTGGAGGGGCGGTCAAAAAGTGACGCGCCGTGCACGGATGATCAAGGCCGGAGTATCATGGCCACAGGCCAGAAACGCTCGGAACCCGCCCCGTGACCCTGTAGCGACGGGTTCAGCCCTGACGGGCGGTTTTCAGTTCGGCCCGTGCGCCGAGGCGAAGCAACAGGCTGTCGTTGCACACCGTGCACCAGTCAAAGCCGAGCTTGACCATGGCCGCGGCTTTCGCGCCCGAGAAAGTGTAGATGCCTGCTGTTTTTTTATGGGCATGGGCGCGGGCCACGATATGACGCAGCGCCTCGTCCAGCAGCGGGCTGTCGGGATTGACGTGGTCGCCCCCTGAGAGCGCAATCGACAGATCGGACGGGCCGACAAACACGCCGTCAATGCCCGCAACGCCGAGAATATCGTCAATCGCGTTGAGCGCTTCGCGCGTCTCGATCATCGCAATGGCCAATTGGAAGCCATTGGCGGCCTTCAGATAATCGGCCTGCGCCATGCCGGTCAGCGTCAGCGCGCGGGCCGGGCCCCAGGAGCGCTCGCCATGTGGCGTGTATTTGGCAAAGCCTGCAAAGGCCCTGGCGTCAGCGAGATTGTTGATCATCGGCGCGATCACCGCCGCTGCGCCAAAATCATAGAGGCGGGAGACGGTGGCAAAATCCGCCACCGGAATCCGCACGATACAGGGCTTTCCGGCCAGCGTCACATGCGTGATGCCACGCTGCACGGAACCAATATCATGGGCCCCGTGCTGCATGTCGAGCACGACGGTATCAAACCCCTCGCGCACCATGGTTTCCGCCAGCATCGGCTCAGCAAAGCTGCTCCAGGCCGACATGACCGGCTTGCCGCTCCTCAGCGCCTCACCCAGGAGACTCAATGGCCCGGCACCTGTCATATCAACCCCCATGAAGCTCGGTTGCGTCGATTATTCCGCAGCTTTCGCGGTTGCTGGAACCACCGAGACGAAGGCGCGGCCATTCTGGCGGGCCTTGAACAGCACGGTGCCCTCGATCAAGGCAAACAATGTATGATCGACGCCCATGCCGACATTGCTGCCAGGATGCCATTTGGTGCCGCGCTGGCGAATGATGATATTGCCGCCAATCACGTGCTCGCCGCCAAATTTCTTGACGCCAAGGCGCCGACCGTCTGAATCGCGACCGTTGCGGGATGAACCGCCTGCCTTTTTATGAGCCATAGTTCCGCTCCTTCATATTAGATTAGCACGCCGGGCGCGCTGTTTTGGGCAAAATTAGTGGTCTTCACCGTGTTCAGCGGCGCGCTTCTGGTCAACCTTGGCACGGGGACCCTTGCCGGCCATCAACTCGCCAGCCTGCTCACGCCAATGATCGCGTGCTGCGCGGCCCTTGAAGCCCACTTCGTCCTCGATGCCGTCAATGTCGGCCTGGTTCATCGCCACAACCTGCCAGAAGTGATGGATGCCCAGCGCATTGAGCTTCTTGGCGATGGTCGGCCCGATGCCTCCGATGAGTTCGAGATCATCGGCCTGGCCGACGGCCTTGTCGAGCTTCTGGAACTTGGTCGTATCGAGGCCGGCGGCCTTGGCCGCTGCGAGACCGGCAGCAGCGCTCGCAGCGATACCGGCATGGTCATGCGCGGATTCAACTGGCGCGGCGGCTTTGGCCGATGCCTTGGCACCGCCCGTCAGAAACTCCGTGATGCGAAGCTGCGTCATATCCTGACGATGGCCACGCTTGCGCTTGGAATTCTGGCGACGGCGTTTCTTGAAAGAGATGGATTTGGCCGAGCGCTTGTGGCCGATGATTTCGGCCGCGACCGACGCGCCCGCCACCAGCGGCGTGCCAATGTGCGTTCCCGACGCATCGACCAGCGCCAGCACTTCATTGAAGCTGATGACATCGCCGGGCGCACCCGGCAGGGCCATGACAGATATCTTATCTTCGGCGGCAACACGATTCCCGCCGGGCAGACCGCCGAACAGGATCTGCAGATGACGCTCGACGACCTGATGAACCAGCCGACGATGGCGCCTTTCGTCTGCGAGCAGTTGATCCAGCAC
>DAICZI010000004.1:8122-12760 GCA_027311205.1 Beijerinckiaceae bacterium
GGCCATGCCAGTCTCCTTGTTAGGGACACGGGAGGTGTGTTGTTCCCGTAATTCCTACAAGGCGGCTGGCTTTTTGGCAAAACAAACCGACGATTTTCGAGTTTTGTCCAAGAGCAAAAAGCCAAAGACAAAAAGCGGCCCGATGAGCCGCCCTCGAAGGGTGTGTGTCTAACTGGACGATGTAACGAAGTCAAGTCGCGCGTGAAACCGCAGCACCCTGCACAATGTGGCAGCACTACGCCTTTTTGACTGGCAAATTTGGGCTAAAGTCTGGCTTCTCTTACCCGGCCGTTAATGTCTAAACAAGAACGGACTGAACGGTTCTCGCTGGGTTGCTGGATTTCAGTCAGTATCAAGAATCCAATGCCGTTGTCTTGTCGACGGTGTCATGGGGGAGACATTTGAAATGAAAATCGCAAATTCCGCGCCGGTCGGCCTGTTTGGCTTCGGTGTTACAACTTGGCTGCTGAGCTCCATCAACGCCGGCATTCTTCCAGGAACAGGCTTGGGTATCGTGCTCGCCAGCGCCTTTGCGTTTGGTGGTACGGCGCAGTTTATCGCGGGCTTGATGGAAGCGCCGCGCGGCAACACGTTCGGTTTTGTTGCCTTCTGCTCATACGGCGCGTTCTGGCTGACATTCGGCGCATTCGTCGAGTTTTTTGCCAAGGGCGTTCCGGGTGCCGCCGTTGGCACCTGGCTGCTGCTCTGGGCCGTCTTCACCGCCTTCATGTTCATTGGCACCTTTGCCCTGAACAAGGCGCTGCAGGTGATTTTCGGGCTGTTGCTCATCACTTTCATCCTGCTTGGCCTCGGCGAATTCGGCATGGGCTCGCTGCATACGCTTGGTGGCTATTTCGGTCTCGCAACGGCTGTTGCCGCCATGTATCTGGGCGGTGCCGACGTCATCAACGAAGTCTATGGTCGCACCGTGCTGCCGATTGGCCCCGTTCCGCCCAGGGCTTGAGACAAGCTAGACTGACAAGACGGGGACCCTGCGCACGCAGCAGACGTCCCCGTTTTTCTTTTTTCGATGCGCGGGCCGGAACAGTCATTGACTTGTCAGGAAATGAGGCCGCGTTTAAGTTCAGATCAACGGCGGCTCCAGTTGCGGCGCTGAAACGCGGCGGGGCACGCTTCACTTCTTAAAGGGAGAAGCCAGCATGTCCGATACGCAGCCCACCGAAGCCCATGTCTTCCCGGTCCGACCGGAAGTTGCGGCCCACGCCCACATCAACGCCGCGCGCTATGAAAAAATGGCCGAAGAGGCCAGTCGCGATCCCGATGGCTTCTGGCGCCGTGAGATGCAACGCATCGCCTGGTCAAAGGCCCCGACCAAAATCAAGAATACCAGCTTTAACGGCAACGTTTCGATCAAATGGTTTGAGGATGGCGAACTCAACGCCTCGGTCTCCTGTCTTGATCGTCATGCCGAAAAACATCCCGACCGCGTCGCCATCATCTGGGAAGGCGACAGCCCCGATGTTTCGCTGAAAATCACCTATAGGGAACTGCTCGAAAAGGTCTGCCGTCTCGCCAATGCGATGCGCAAGCTTGGCACCAAAAAGGGCGATCTTGTCACGATCTACATGCCCATGGTGCCGGAAGCCGCCGTGGCCATGCTGGCCTGCGCGCGCATCGGTGCCGTCCATTCGGTTGTATTTGGCGGGTTCTCGCCCGATAGTCTTGCCAACCGCATCGTCGACTGCAATTCAAACATGGTGATCACCGCTGACGAAGGTCGTCGTGCGGGCAAGACCATTCCGCTGAAAGCCAACACCGACGAGGCCTTGAAAAGTTGCCCCGATGTGAAAAATGTCATCGTGTTGAAGGTCACGGGCGGCAAGGTTGGCCATGTCGCCGGGCGCGATCACGACTATGACACCATCTGCGCCGCTGCCGAACCCACCTGCGCACCCGAAGTGATGAATGCCGAAGACCCGATGTTCATTCTCTACACGTCAGGGAGCACAGGCAAGCCCAAAGGCGTGCTGCACACCATCGGCGGTTACATGGTCTGGGCCAGCTTCACCCATGAAAACGTGTTCGATTACCGCAGTGGAGAGGTCTACTGGTGCACGGCGGATGTCGGCTGGGTCACGGGTCATACCTATATTGTCTATGGCCCGCTCGCCAATGGCGCAACGACACTGATGTTTGAAGGCGTGCCGAATTATCCCGATACCTCGCGCTTCTGGCAGGTGATCGACAAGCATAAGGTCAACATCTTCTATACCGCCCCCACCGCCATCCGTGCGCTGATGCGCGATGGTGAGGCCCCGGTGAAGAAGACCTCGCGCGCCTCGCTGCGGCTGCTCGGCTCCGTCGGCGAGCCGATCAATCCGGAAGCCTGGCTCTGGTATTCACGCGTCGTCGGCGACAATCGCTGCCCCGTGGTGGATACCTGGTGGCAGACAGAGAACGGCGGCTTCCTCTGCAGCCCCTTGCCTGGCGCAACGGCCTTGAAGCCTGGTTCGGCAACCCTTCCCCTGCCCGGCGTCAAGCCGATGATTGTCGATGCCGAAGGCAAGGAACTCCATGGGCCTTGCGAGGGCAATCTGTGCCTGTCCGATTCCTGGCCGGGCCAGATGCGCACCGTCTATGGCGACCATGAACGCTTCATCCAGACTTATTTTTCCACCTTCAAGGGTCTGTATTTCACCGGCGATGGTGCCCGGCGAGATGCCGATGGCTATTACTGGATCACCGGGCGCGTGGATGACGTGATCAACGTCTCGGGTCACCGCATGGGCACGGCGGAAGTCGAAAGCGCGCTGGTCGCCAATCACAAGGTTGCCGAGGCGGCTGTGGTAGGCTTCCCGCACGACATCAAGGGCCAGGGCATCTACGCCTATGTGACGCTGAAGCAGGGCGTTGACCCCACTGATGCGCTGCGCAAGGAACTGGTCGCATGGGTGCGCAAGGAAATCGGCCCCATCGCCTCGCCAGATGCCATTCAATGGGCCCCCGGCTTGCCCAAGACCCGTTCAGGCAAGATCATGCGCCGCATTCTGCGCAAGATCGCCGCTAACGAAACCGACAGTCTGGGCGATACTTCGACCCTCGCTGATCCCGCCGTCGTCACCGATTTGGTCAGCAACCGCCAGACAACCAACAGCTGAGCACTCGCGTTTGCACCTTCAGGCCCGGGCGGGATGACCCTGCCCGGGCATTTTTATGGCGCAAGGCCGACAATGGCATTGAAATCAACGAGATTTCGACGCCAGCACCACAAAAACATTCACGAAGTTTCAATTGAAAATGGGCAGATTGGCAATATCGGGCCAGTTGTGCCGATTTGTGGATGGTTTGATTCATGCTGCCGAGTGAAGTTATCGACCAAAGCGCTCCCATGAACGGAGTCAGTCTCGATTTGCGTTTTCCGACGCGATTGGGGAAGGCCACGCTGGGCGCAATGGATGCGAGCCAGGCGGCCCTTGAGATTGTCAATCACCAGGCGCTTGATCTCAATCACCTCACCGTGGCGATATCGGCTGAACCGGCGTTCCTGCCGCAAAAGATATTTCGCATCGAAAGTCTCAAACCCGGCACAGCCTGGCGACTTGATGCCGCCGGTTTCGACATTGATCCAGCCTTTCTGAACGGTATCGGGGAGCGCCAAAATGCTGCGCTTGTGGTGTCGGTGCGCTCTGGCGGAACCGAGCTTGTGCACTTTCAGCATGATGTTGCGCTGGTAGGTGCCCAGGAGTGGCCGGGCCTGCGCGATGTGCCCGCCGCGCTTGCCGCCTTTATCAGTCCGGGGGATCCGGCAGTGGCGCAGCTATTGGCTGCGGCAGAGGCTCGGCTGGAACAGTCCGGCCGCCAGCAGGCCATGGGCGGCTATGCCAGCGGCAATAAAAGCCGCATTTGGGAACTTGCGGAAGCGATTTTTGCGGCAGCATGCGATTATGATTTGGCCTATGTGCTCGCAACCGAGGCGACAGCGTACGCTAGCCAGCGCGTTGCCCAGCCCAGCGAGATTGTAGCGCGCAAATCCGCAACCGTTGTTGAACTGACCGCCTTGCTGGCTGCAGCCCTGGAAAAGGCCGGGCTCGACGTTTTGGTGGGTTTTGGCCGTGACATGCTGGTCGTTGGCGTCTGGATGGAGCCAGGCGTGCCCGGCGACCTGTCGATCACCCAGCCACTTTTGCTGCGCCAGAAGCTGGCGCAACGAGAGGTGCTGTTGTTTGATCCCGCTATAGTGGCGGCGCGACCGCGCAGTCATTTCCGCGCGGCGGCGGCGCGGGCGGCTGGTTTGGTGGCTGAGCCCAACGAGGCCAGCTACGTCGTCACCATTGACGTGGCCGAAGCGCGCCGCCGGGGTGTGGTGCCGCTTTTTGACGACACGCCCGCAAACGCGGCGGGCAAACCGAAAACTTCGACCAGCAAGGCCAAGGCACCTGGTGCCGCAGCGCAGTCGGGAGCGGCCAAGCTGGCGACCGGCCGGTTGAAACTCGCCAAGCGCAATCTGGGTGACCTGAGCGCGCGCAATCCGTTGCTGCGCGCCGCCGATCCGCAAGCTTCGCTCGAATTTTCCGGTATCAATGTCGAGGTTCTGGCGCAGCAGCTCGCAACGCGTCAGACCATTGTGATTTTGCCGCGCACAGGCGGCGTTGCCGGGTTCACCATGCCCGCTGCGGT
>DAICZI010000004.1:12770-17303 GCA_027311205.1 Beijerinckiaceae bacterium
CGCGTCTTGGCGCCGAAAAACTGCAAGCGCTTCTGGCCAAGCTGGCGCGGGCGGAAGCGCTGGTGCTGGAAACTTCGGCTGCCCATGGGCTTTATCTGGCTTTGGGCCATATCAGTTGCGCTGCCGAAGCGAAAAGCGAAGCATTTAGTGCGCCGATTCTGCTGGCACCCGTGACTTTGCTGGAAGTCGTTGAGCCCAAAGGTTGGGGGATGCGCGCCAACGACATGGCACCGCGTTTCAACCCGTGGCTGCTTGAGAAGCTGCGGCGTGAACGTAACCTGACGTTGCCAGCGCAGGAATGCGGCCTCAATGAAGCGGGTGATGTCGTCGATCTGCCCAAAGCACTGAGCGCCTTTGCCGCGATGGTTCACACAGTCGCCGGGATGGAGCTCACCGCCAAGGTGATGCTGCTCACAGCCACCTTGCACCAGCATCAGTTATGGCGGCGGCTGGGTGAAGACGTGCTCAGTTTTGAAATCAATCCGCCGCTGACGCACCTGATTGCTGGCAACAAAATGAGCGATGCCGCGCGCTTTCCCGACGAGCGGCTGCTTGATCGTGATATCGAGCCGTGCAATCAATTCATGCCTTTGCCCGCTGACGGGGCGCAATCATCGGCCATTCTGGCGGCAACCTATGGCCAGAATTTTGTGCTGTCGACGCCACCTGGCACCGGCAAAAGCCAGACCTTGGCCAATATGATCGTGCAATTGCTCGGTGATGGCAAAACCGTGCTTTATGTGTCGCAGAAGGCTGCTGCCTTGCATAATCTGCATTTGCGGCTCGGCGCGGTGGGCATCGGGCCGTTCTGTCTTGGCCTGCATGCCGAGAGTGCGACGGCCAAAGACCTGCTGACCCAGGTGAAGACCGCGTGGGATGCCCGCTCCCAGCGCACACCGCGCGATTGGTATGTGGCTGCCGCTGACCTGAAAAAACTCAAGGAGCGGTTGAACAATCTGGCAAGCGTCCTGCGAAAACGTCATGCCAATGGCCTGACGGTTGAAGATGCGCTGGGCCGCGTGATGCGCGGCAAGGAACTGGTGCCCGGACTTGAACTGCGCTTCAGCGACGCCGCGACCCATGACGAAGCCCAGATGCGGCGTTTGCGTGGTCGCTGCCGGGAATTGGCACAGGCCATGGTTGGGCTTGACGCACCCCTGACGCATCCGTTGCGCATGATCGGGCAGACCCAGTGGTCACCGCTTTGGGAGCAGCAGACGCTGGCCCTGGCGCAGGGCTACTGCGAGGCAGCCAGCCGCCTGATCCACACAAGCACCACCGCGATGGCGGTTTTCCAGCTTCCGGCATGCGGTGAACCAGCGCGCTTGCTGCGGGTTCTCACTTTTCTCGGGCAGGCCATTTTGCCGGTGGCACCCTTGGCTTTGGTGGCCTTGAACCAGGATATCGGGGCGCAACGGCTGGCCTTCGCGAGCTGGAAGGTGATCCGCGACAAATATTTGTCTGTAGCTGCGGGTCTCAGCCAAAAATATCGCGACGGGGTGTTCGCGCTGGATCTGGCGGTCTTTGCTGAAGATTGGCGGAAACTTGGCCGCAGGCTCGTCTTGCCGTCACGCCGTCGCACCCACCTCATTAACAGCCTTGCGGCCTTTGCGGAGGGGCAGTTACCGCCCGAACTGGGGCCGGATCTGGCAAGGTTGCTGGAGTTGCAGGAACTGCGCCGCTATGCAGTGCCATTTGAGGCGGTTCTGGTTTGCCTCGGCCCGGTCTGGCAGGGCTTTGACACCAGTGACGGCGTGGTTGAGGCTTGCCTTACGTGGTGCGAGCAAACCAAGGCCAGGGCAGAAGCTATCAGCGATCCGGGAACCACCGCGACGCAGTGGCTGGAGCGGCTGGCCAGCACGCTTCGGCTGTCGGGTGATGAATTGCGTGAAAATGGCAGCAAGCGCCATGCCATCGCCTGCATGGTGCATGATTACCGCAGTTTTGAAATGGCCCGGCGGGCGCTTGCAACCCATACGGCGATGCTCGACGAAAATTTCGGCCTGCCCCCTGATGGCCATTGGCTCGAAGCTTCCCTTGCCATGGTCAAATCATGGCCCGCCGCTGCGGTGCAGATGCACCGCTGGTGCCAGTGGCAGGCGTTACGGGTGACGCTGACGGGCCTGGGCCTGGAACCGCTGGTGGAAGCCGTTGCGCAGACGATGATTCGCCCCAGCGAGATTGAGGCCGCTTTTGAGTTGCTTTATGCCCGTGGCTGGCTGGCACAGCAGGTTGATGGCGAGCCGGTGCTGCGCAATTTCCTGGCAGAACAGCATGAGGACGCCATAGAGCGCTTTGTGCGCCTCGACCAAAAAGTCGCGATGCTGGCACAGCATGTCGTTGCTGGTCGGCTGTCCATGAATATTCCGCCGCGCAAATCGGCACTCAAAGACCCCGAATTGGTGCTGCTGGCTGGCGCCATCAGCCGACCGGACGGGCCCTCAGGCCCCGCTGAACTGATGGCCGAAGCGCCGGCGGCTTTGCGACGCCTGCTGCCCTGTCATATGATGAGCCCAGCTTCGGCGGCCAGATTCCTGCCCGCGGGCAACAAGCCTTTCGATGTTCTGATCATTGATGAAGCGGCGCAATTGGCGACCGACGAAGCCCTGTTTGTGATGGCCCAGGCCAAACAGGTGATTGTCGCTGGCGACCAGAATGAACTGCCACCGGGGGCGGATGCTGATGTGCAACCAGAAAGCCTGCTGGATGCCTGCCTCGGCGCGCAGATGCCCTCAAAAGCGCTGACGTGGCATTATCGCAGCCGCCATGAGAGCATGATCGCCTTCGCGCACGAAACCTATTACGGCGGCAACCTCACGACCTTTCCGGCACCGGTCACCGTCGATACCGCCTTGCAGCATCATGTCGGGGTGCGTGGGCGCGATGAGAAGCCGCAGGCGCTCTGCTGCCGGGCCGAGGCTGCGGCGGTAGTGCAGGCTGCACTCGCCCACTTCAATGATCCAGTCATGACCCAGACCCGCCAATCGCTCGGCATTGTCGCGGCGACACGCGCACAGGTGATGTTGATTGAGGAGATGTTGGCGATAGCACAGGCGCGCGAACCGGACTTCGCCTGCGCTGGTGCCATGCGGTCCGTCGAGCCGTTGTTCGTCAAGACCATCGCCGAGGCCCAGGGCGACGAACGCGACCATATGCTGCTATCGCTGGGCTTTCAGGCAAATGCCAAGCCCAGCGCCTTGGCCCCGGTGATTTTTGGCGGCCCGCTCGGACAACGCGCCCTGAATGTCGCTGTCACGCGGGCGCGCGCCGGTTTGCAGGTGTTTTCAAGCTTTGCGACTGAAGACATGCTACCGCTGGCAGGCCGTGGCAGCGGTTGGCACGATCTGCACGCATTTTTGCAAAGCGCTGATCACGGTTCGAAACCTCGGGCCAGTCGCCATCCTGGCGCAGCGTTGCTGTCGGCATTCGAATCTCTGCTGTTTGAACAATTGAGCGCGATGGGCTGGTGTGTCCACGCCAAAATTGGCCAGAATGGTCAGGGGCTGGATTTTGGCATCGTGCACCCCGACGATCCCAAGCTTTATCTTGCGGGCATTATTTGCGATGGCGCGGCCATGGAGCTGGCGACAACGGCCCGCGAGCGCCACCGGTTGCGCGCGTCGCGGCTGCGCGAACTTGGCTGGCAGGTGCATGATGTCTGGTCGCTGGAATGGTGGCTCGACGCTGAACGCGCGTTGGCCCGTCTGCATGCAAGCCTGGAGCAGGATCTGAAATTGTCGCGGATGTCGCAGGCCGAGCGGCAAGCGGCGCGGGCTGAATCTGCGGCGGCGTTTGATATTGTTTTCACGGATCAGGACGAAGCCACGCTGCGGCCCGCGGTGGAAAAACCTGCGGCGACCAGCCCGCTGGTGCGGCAGGAGGCTCCGGCGCACCCGGAACCGACCAAGACCACTGCGACACCCATGCCGACGTTTTGGGCGCCCTACAAGACTGTTGATCTGGCAGGCTTAAGGCTTCAACCTGATCGCGTCGCATTTTTCAGCCTGGATTATCAGCCGCGCTTGCGCGACATTGTTCGCCATGTGATCAATGCCGAAGGGCCTATGCCAGAAAAACTGCTGCGCCAGCGCATTGCCGCCTTGCATGGCTTTGCTCGCGTTACGGAGCGGATGACCGAAGTTATTATGTCTGCGGTTGCGCCTTCGCAGCCGCGCTCGGAAGAGGGCGACGGGCTGATTTTCTGGGCGGAAGGGGTCAATGTCGGCATCATGCCGCAATTTCGTGCGCCGGGAGCCGCGCCGCGTGGCCTCGACGATATTCCGATCATTGAACTCGCCAGCCTTGCCTATAATCTGATGCAGGCCGGGACTGATCCCGCCAATTTGCTGCGCCGCATGGCAGAGGAGGCTGGGGCCTCCAGGATTTCGCCGCGCGATGAGCAACGTTTTGGGCAGGCTGTGGAGCTGGCGAAGCGGGCAGCGTGAGCACCTGGTTCTGGTAGTTCAGGCGCACACGGGTGGCCTGCGTCCAATCCATGGCCTTTCGCGTTCCAGCATGGCGGCGAGGCGATAG
>DAICZI010000004.1:17313-17607 GCA_027311205.1 Beijerinckiaceae bacterium
GGCCCCGGCGCGTGCCACAAACATCATGCCGAGCGGCAGCCCGGCCTTGTTCCACGCCAGCGGCACTGACATCGCGGGCTGTCCGCTCATGTTGAACATCGCCGTCCATGGCGCATAATGCCCGCTCAACTGGAGATAGCCCGCGGTATCCGGGCTCATCATATTGAGCTTGCCGAGTTCGAGCGGCGGCAGGTTCAGCGTGGGCACCATCAAAATATCATACGAGTCAAAGAACAACTCGGCCTTGCGCCCAAAGGTGTGCATCGTCGATACCGCACTAATATAATCTTGCGC
>DAICZI010000500.1 GCA_027311205.1 Beijerinckiaceae bacterium
CTGTTTACCTTGTTGTCATAACGGCGCGCCCCTGCCCATTAGCGGAGCGCATCCGGTCGGTCATCACTCCATACCCAGCCGCTCCAGCCGATAGCGTAACGCCCGGAATGTAATCCCCAATAACCGGGCAGCCGCGGTTTTATTGTAACGGGTTTTTTCCATCGCCTCCTGTATTGCATCGCGCTCCAGTCGGTCAAGGTAATCTTGCAACGGCCATTTGGCGCCTTGGGGTGCAGCTTCGTGAGCGGCTTCCTCAACACCGGGCGTGAGCCGCAAATCGGAAACATCAATGCGTGCGCCGTTCGCCAACGCCAGCGCGCGCTCAAGAATATTTTCCAGCTCGCGCACATTGCCCGGAAAATCGTATTGCGCCAAAGCCGCTGCCGCCTCTCTGGTCAGGGTCGGCACAGGCGCTTTCGCGCTCGCCGCCAGTTGCCAGAGCAACACCAGCACGATGGCGGGAACATCTTCGCGCATGTCGCGCAAGGCAGGCATCTTCAGCGTAATCACATTGAGGCGATAAAACAGATCCTGCCGAAAATTCCCAGGCTCTACGCAAGTCGCCAGATTTTGATGCGTCGCGCTAATGATACGGACGTCAATCGGCT
>DAICZI010000501.1 GCA_027311205.1 Beijerinckiaceae bacterium
CCGCGAGCATTTAGGACAATCGACTTCTGGAGTTGGCACGAACCGGACCACCACCGATGTCCGCAGTTTGGTCGCTGTCAGGGGATTAGCGGACCTGGCGCGAAATTTGGTCGAGGATGACCCGCAGGCGACATTTGGGAAGCGAAAACTGAGCTGCTGCCGGTTTGATGGACACCGAGATTGGGTGTTTCATACAGCCGGAGGTGGGTCATGCAGAGACGGAAGTTTAGCCGAGAGTTCAAGATCGAGGCGGTCAAGCTTGTCAGAGAACGCGGGGTATCGGTGGCGCAAGCCGGCCGAGACTTGGGCGTTCATGAGAACGTGCTGCGCAAATGGGTGAAGGAGCTCGGCTCCGATCCAGTGCAGGCTTTCCCGGGCCACGGCCAGATGAAGCCCGAGCAGCTTGAGATCGAACGGCTGCGGCGCGAGGTCAACAAACTGAAGGCTGAGCGAGACATCTTAAAAAATTGTCCAGGGCCGTTGCGCGCCTGCGTGGGGTAGAAACAGCTTTGTGCTATCCTCTGCGGCTGGGAGGGTAGCGGCCGTCAGCTTATTGGAGGCACAATCCCCGTTAAAAAACGTGGTCCATGGG
>DAICZI010000502.1 GCA_027311205.1 Beijerinckiaceae bacterium
CCAGACGGCTGGCCGGGACGATCTGGGTGGTATCGATGCGCGTGGTCAGGCCGAATACATCCCGGCGCGTGCGCAATGCCATGACGATCTCTTCCAGGGCTGCATTCCCGGCACGCTCTCCCAATCCATTGATCGTACATTCCACCTGCCGGGCTCCCGCCAGCACGGCAGCCAGTGAATTGGCGACGGCCAAACCGAGGTCATTGTGGCAATGCACCGAGAAAACCGCCTGATCGGCATTGGGAATGCGGTTCATCAAGTCGGCAATGAGCGCCCCATACTGAAAAGGAATGGCATAGCCCACGGTATCCGGGATATTGATGGTGCGGGCCCCCGCCCGGATCGTGGCCTCGATCACCCGACACAGAAAATCCGGTTCGGAACGGACCGCATCCTCACAAGAAAATTCCACATCGTCGGTGAACTGGCGGGCCAACGTCACGGCCGACACCGCATGCCCGAGCACCTGCTCCGGTGTCATGCGCAACTTGCGCTCCATATGCACAGGGGAGGTGGCGATAAAGGTATGAATGCGTTTTGACGGGGCAGATGCCAAGGCTTCTGCCGCACCGCGGATATCCTTTTCCTG
>DAICZI010000503.1:0-309 GCA_027311205.1 Beijerinckiaceae bacterium
CGCCACTTTGGCCTGAGCCCGGATTTTAACAGAAAACCGGTGCAAGAGGGGGTGGGTAATTACTAAATAGGCGCAGAACGAGACCCTGGTTCCAAATCTAAATTTCCTCAATGAATCAAGCATGTACTTCTGACCGTTGCAGGGTTCGGATTCGATGCCTATTCACATCATCGGTGCCAGATAGGCATCATCACCACCAAAATTGATCAGACCCTCGGTTTGATGCTTATTCACAGCCTGACAAAATTGCTCAAGCCGATTTAGGCCGACGGCGTCGCGGATGCCTTAGAAGAGCAGTGGCTCGATTTT
>DAICZI010000503.1:319-562 GCA_027311205.1 Beijerinckiaceae bacterium
AACGCCTTTTCCTGCCGCTCGTTGATCATACCGCGCAAGCGATCAAGCACTCGCGTTTTGTCGATCAGGAAACGGACGCGGGTGGTCGTCCGTACCTGCGCCTCAATGACAATGTCGGCAAACCATGTCAGCCAGGCATCAATCTCGTTGCTCTGGCTGCCAAGCTGAAGCGCGGCGTAATAGGCTTTGCGGTGGCGATGGATCGTTTCCGCGAGTGCCGTCAATGTCGTGGCCGTGAGGCTT
>DAICZI010000504.1 GCA_027311205.1 Beijerinckiaceae bacterium
GGAAACGGCCGTCCGGGTGGAACAGTACCGCCGCGGCGACGCGGACGACGGGAAGTGTAGTAGTCATCGGATAATCACGTTAATAATCAGGTTCCCGCATGGAAGTTGCCGATGTCGCGGCTCAAGTCTGGCGCCCGGCGAAATCGCGTGCAAATTGCCACGCCGTGCGGCCGGATCGCGCGCCGCGACTCAACGCCCACTGCAACGCTTCACGCCGCAGATCGTCGGACAGGCTGTGGCAGACGCCGAGCGCATCGAGCCAGAGCGCCACGCTCGCGAGATAGGTTTCCTGGTCGAACGGGTAGAAGGATAGCCATAAACCGAAACGTTCGGACAGCGAAGTTTTTTCTTCCGTGGCTTCGCCGGGGTGGATTTCCGCGTTGCGATGCCGGGTGGCCTCGTTTTCGTTCATGTATTCGGGAAGCAGATGGCGGCGGTTGGAGGTGGCGTAAATCAGCACGTTGTCCGGCGCTGCGGCGAGGCTGCCGTCGAGCGCGCCTTTGAGCGCTCTGTAGCCGGATTCCTCCGCGCCAAATGACAGGTCGTCGCAAAAT
>DAICZI010000505.1 GCA_027311205.1 Beijerinckiaceae bacterium
GATCCTGGAGGATGCTTGAGCGGAATCTGATCAGGTTGTATCGTCTCCGCAGGCCTTGAAATAAATTTTGCATTCTGCGGGTTTGAAGATTTCGGCGCAGGCTTCGAGTGCGCGCATGAGGCGCGCGACGGTTCTCTCGGCGACTTTACGCAAATAGGCTTTGAGCTTGGCGAACGGCTTCTCGATCGGGTTCATGTCGGGGCCGTAGGGCGGAAGATAGCGCAAACTCGGCACGGCGGCCCTGACCACCCCTTCGACTCGCGCTCAGTTGTGCGCTGACAAGTTGTCCATGACGACAATGTCGCCCTCCGCGAGCGTGGGGAAGAGACATGTCTCCACCCAGTCCTCGAACAGAGCGGCGTTGATCGGCCAGTCGAAGACCCTCTGCGCGACGATCCCGCGCAGGTGGATGCCGGCGGCAAGGTTTTCGATCAAATAAACTGTCATCGCGGCAATCGGCTTTTTTCAAAATTGGGCAGAGAGTCACAAAGGCCGGAACAAACACCAAATCGCGACCGACACGAGGACGGGCTTTTCGCGCTAGTATCATAA
>DAICZI010000506.1 GCA_027311205.1 Beijerinckiaceae bacterium
CCTGGGGATCCACTGGGGATGACCGCCGGGCGAAGGATCGCGCGTGACCGGTGAGTCCGCCACAGGGCTGCCGGTCGTCGTCATCGCCGGGCGGCCGAATGTCGGCAAATCGACGCTGTTCAACCGGCTGGCCGGCCGGCACGCGGCGCTGGTGGCCGACACGCCGGGGGTGACGCGCGACCGCCAGGACGCCGAGGCGCTGATGCGCGGGCGGCTGGTGCGGCTGGTCGATACCGCGGGCCTGGACGAAGCGCCGCCGGACACGGTGGCCGGGCGGATGCACGCCTCCTCCGCCACCGCCGTTTCCGGCGCCGATCTGGTCGTGTTCGTGATCGACGCCCGCGCCGGGCTGACCCCCGCCGACCGGCATTTCGCCCAATGGCTGCGCCGCCAGGGCCGCCCCGTGCTGCTGGTGGCGAACAAGGCCGAAGGGCGCAGCGCACATTCCGCGGCCGCCGAGGCCTATGCGCTCGGCCTCGGCGATCCGCTCGCCGTCTCCGCCGAGCATGGCGAGGGCATCGC
>DAICZI010000507.1 GCA_027311205.1 Beijerinckiaceae bacterium
GATTCCCATGGCGCTCACCGCCGTGGTCGCCAATCATCCGCGCGAAACCTACGCCCATGTCGATCTGGACGGCGTGGCGTTCCACTACCTGCCGGTGGACAAGGCCAACAAGCCGGCGCAGGAGGCGGCGCTGACCGCGCTGATCGCGGCGACGGGGACCGAGGTGGTGGTGCTCGCGCGCTACATGCAGGTGCTCTCGCCGGCGCTGGCGGCGAGCCTCGCCGGGCGCTGCATCAACATCCATCATTCGTTCCTGCCCGGCTTCAAGGGCGCGCGGCCGTACCATCAGGCCCATGCGCGCGGGGTGAAGCTGATCGGCGCGACGGCGCATCTGGTGACCGACTATCTGGACGATGGTCCGATCGTCGAACAGGACGTGGAGCGGATCAGCCACCACGACACGCCGGAGGACCTGATCCGCAAAGGACGCGATATCGAGCGGCGGGTGCTGGCCCGCGCGCTGCGGTATTTCCTGGAGGACCGGGTGATCGTGAACGGGGGAAAGACGGTGGTGTTCGTG
>DAICZI010000508.1 GCA_027311205.1 Beijerinckiaceae bacterium
ACATGGTGCAGAGTGCGCGCCGGCCGCCGCCGCGCTCCAGCTGATGAAGCGCCGTGGTCAGCAGACGCGCCCCGCTCGCGCCCAGCGGATGACCGAGCGCGATCGCACCGCCGAGCGGATTGACGTGGTCTGCATCGTCCGGCAAACCGAGTTCGCGCAGCACCGCAAGCGCCTGCGAGGCAAAGGCTTCGTTGAGTTCGATGAGTTCCAGTTTCCGCACGTCGAGATCGAGGCGCGCCAGCAGCTTGCGGGTTGCGGCGAGCGGCCCCATTCCCATGATCCGGGGCGTCACGCCGGCCACGGCCGTGCCGATCACCCGGGCACGCGGCCTAAGACCTTGGCGCCGTACCGCATCGGCGCCGGCCAACAACAAGGCACAGGCACCGTCGTTGATACCGGCGCAGTTGCCGGCAGTCACCGTACCGCCGGCTTTGAAAGGCGTGGGCAACGCGGCAAGCGCCTCGAGCGAGATTGCGCGCGGATGTTCGTCCGCCGCGATCACGCGGTC
>DAICZI010000509.1 GCA_027311205.1 Beijerinckiaceae bacterium
GGGGCTTCCCGCCCGGCTCGTACCCTTCGAGGTTGCGGAGCGCGAAGCGCGAGGCCATCCACACCTTGTTGGCGAACGCCCGGTAGCCCTCCACCCGCTTCAGGGCCAGCTTGATGTCGCGGCCCTGCGCGGTCATCGAGATGAGCGTGAAGCGCAGCGCATCGGCGCCGTAGGCCGGCATCCCGTTCGGGTACTCCTTGGTGTCGGCGTACTGCTTGGCGAGCGCCTTCGGCAGGGTCAACGGAGCGCCGTTGATCACGTCGAGCGGGTCGACGACGTTGCCCTTCACCTTGCTCATCTTGTCTCCCTGCTCGTCGCGAACCATCGCGTGCAGGTAGACGGTCTTGAAGGGCACCTTCCCCATGAAGTGCAGTCCGAACATCATCATCCGGGCCACCCAGAAGAAGATGATGTCGTGCCCGGTCTCCATCACTGAGTTCGGGTAGAAGGTCTGCAGGGCGGCCGTCTGCTCGGGCCAGCCGAGCGTGCTGAAGGGCCAGAGGC
>DAICZI010000050.1 GCA_027311205.1 Beijerinckiaceae bacterium
ATTCTGCGGATCGTTCGCAATACTGATTACCTTGTTGCCGGCCCGACAGCACTCGAGGGCGCGGCGAACGAGGCTGGTCTTGTCCGCCTTCGGCTTCAGCAGCCGATCTGGCGGTTCCGCTCGGGTGCATGGTACCGGGAGTCCACGCGCACTTTCCCCATCATGCAGCGCGCGCTGGAACTGTTGCGGCAAATGACTGACGGACTATGAACGTTATTCCCAAAAGTTATCGGCAACTCGAATATATATCATTTCCGCCTACGGCAACCAGCTCCTAATCTTCACCCAGAATGCGTCGCGCCGACAAGCCGCGATCAGGAATTTGTAGGAGAAACTCATGTCGCGGCCCAATGTCATTGTGTTTTTTACCGATCAACAGCGGCACGATACAACCGGCGTCCACGGCAATCCGATGGATATCACGCCCAATTTCGACCGGCTCGCCCAAGCTGGCACACATCTGTTTAATTCGTTTACCTGTCAGCCGCTTTGCGGCCCAGCCCGCGCCGCCGTGCAAACAGGAATGTATTCGACCCAGACGGGCGTCTTTCGAAATGAGATTTGCCTGCCTGATAATCTGGATACTTTGGCCAAGATATTCGGACGAAACAATTACAAGACAGCCTACATCGGCAAATGGCATCTGGCTGGCGTAGATCCGGTGCCAAAAGCCAAACGCGGCGGCTATCAGGAATGGCTTGCCGCGAACCATCTGGAGTTTGTTTCGGATGCCTATGATGCCGTACTTTTTGATGATGATAACAAGCCGCAAAAACTGCCAGGATACCGCGTCGATGCGTTGACCGATGCGGCAATTCGGTTTTGTGACAGGCATCAGAAGGATCCGTTTCTTCTTTTCGTCTCATTCCTTGAGCCGCATCACCAAAACAATACGGATAATTATCCGCCACCTGACGGCTATGCAGAAAAAATGGCAGCAAAGTTATGGACGCCGCCTGATCTTGTCGCCCTTCAGGGCACGAGCAGTTGGCATCTTGGCGGCTATTACGGAATGGTCAAACGGCTGGATGAGGCTTTCGGCCGACTGGTTGATGCATTGAAGAGCATGGGCATGCTGGACAACACGATCATCATGTTCACGTCCGACCATGCCTGCCACTTCAAAACCCGCAATGCCGAATACAAGCGGTCTTGTCATGAAAGTGCCGTGCGTGTGCCGACCATGATCACCGGACCTGGCTTTATGGGTGGAGGTCAAGTCAGGGCACTTTTCAGTACGGTTGACATTGCGCCCACACTGATCGATGCCGCGGGCCTCGAGGTGCCGAAGGCAATGACAGGTTGCTCGATTCTTCCCGTCGTGCGTGACGCGCGCGCTCATTGGCGGCAGGACGTTTTCTTCCAGATCAGCGAGACGGAGACGGGTCGGGCGTTACGCTCCCACAAATGGAAATATGGCGTAACCTCAGATTATGATTCTGACGCCCCTCGCTCCGAAATTTATCAGGAATGCTATTTGTACGATCTCGAAGCGGACCCCTATGAAATGGTAAACCTGATTGGAATGTCGGCTTTTCGTGGAGTATGCGACGATTTGAAAGCCCGGCTTCTTGCCTGGATCGCTTGGGTCGAGGAAGGCCATCAGCCCGAAATCGTCAATTCGGCACTACGCGATCAGCGTCAGTATCGTCTGAAGGCTACCGACCTCGCCCGCCATTTTGCCTCCGACAGCACGCTTGGCATGCACCCAGGCAAATAAGGCACAAATTTTGTCGCTGGGGAGTCGGGGTTCCCGAGTCAGACTGCGCTTCAAGCCGCAATGAAAGTTGCAGTGAAGCTCATCGAGAGGACGGGCTTCGATCCCGGCGGGCGTCAGGACGGGTTTGCGGGCGACCAAAGCCGACAACCATTCCGCAAGGGTGGCCAGCTACCTTGTTGCAAAGAAGCCATTGAATTGGGATTTTAGTGAAATTTGGCGCCAAAGGCTTCCGATTTTCATGTCGGGAGCGGATCATGCCTTTCAGGCTTCATTCGAAAGGCAGATGCCGCATTCCCCGCCAGCGTCATCGAGTTACGAACCGGCGTGAGCCTGACCATCTAGTTGACGCCCGATGCGATCGCCGGTTGGAAGGTGCAGCCTCGAACAACGGCGGGTGGACCGCGCCATGATTCGGATCGGGGCCTGGAAACCGTCATTGAACCCGCCCTGAGCAAACGCGCCGTGTTTCGATGGGCGCTCCCAGAGGGAAGGCCTGATCGGATCGGTCATGAAAGGTGGGGGTCGACCTGCTGGCTTGCGATCATGCGACGCTGGGTAGACAGGCGTGTGGATGGGCTGTTTGCAAACCGCGACGAATGGGAACGGGCGAGCTTCACCTGATCGTCGGGCGCGCCGGACTGAAATGATGCCGCGCCAGCGAATGGCTGTTTGAAAAACGGGTCACGACGAAGCGCCGCGCTTGGCGCAATCGGCACATTGGCCAAGCGGCACACTGGCCAAGCCGCGCGTTGACATCGACGCCGACAGCGGCGGGACCATCGCCCTTGATCTGACAGAATGATGTCGACGACGCATCCGACGTCCCCATGCCATGGGATGAACCCGCGCAGGATCCTGCTTCCGTCATGGCCGATGGCACCTGCGACGGGCTGCGGCATTTGATGTTGTCCCCGCCGGAAATCCTTGCCGCATGTTGCATCTTCCCGCCCGCATGGCGGGCCGTGCATGTCCCAACAGCAGCCATCCCGCCCACCCAGTGGGATTTGCGTGTCCCTGCGGTTGACGAACATTGCCGGATGAATGGGCAAAAGGCCTCCGGCTGCAACGGCACTCAGATGTCGAGGCGGCGCTAAACCGTTGCAAGCGGATCATCGGCGATAATCTGACATCACGCTATGAGATCGCCGCGTGGCTGAAGGGACGATCTGCGTCAAATCCCTTGACCAAATGAACGAACCCGGGCCCGCGGGAATCTCCCGAATGACATGAGCGAAGCCGCCTAATTGTTCAAACACGCCTCGCTAAGGCTCTGTGCAACAAGGCCGCCTTTCAGCCTATGCGGGGGGTCGAAGTTGGCAGCTGCCAACTCAGCTGCGTTGTCACCGCAGAATATCTGTTAATTTCTGTTAACCATAAATCGCTTGCCAGAATCGATTTTGTAGGTCAGTTCTACGGACACGGAGCGTATATGCTACGCAAACCGTAAGAGGCGCCCTACCCCGTTGGCGCGAAAGTGGGGCGTATTAACAGCTTGGCGTGGAAAATTCTGGCAATGATGTGGCTGAATGGCCAGGATGTTGCGTGACGATCAGAATGGGCGGAATCGTGTGATGGACCTTGCGGTTGACGATATTATTGCCAGTGATGGACGCAATTTGTCCATGCAGTTGCGCGCACTGCGCGAATCGCTGTTTCCACCGCTGGCTCAGAAGACGCTGCGCCGGTTTTCATCAGGCGAGGCCGCCAAACTGGTGGGTGTGACGGATGGTTACCTGCGCCAGTTGTCGCTGGCCGGGGAGGGGCCGCTTCCTGAAGTCGGCACTGCTGGTCGCCGATCCTATACCTTGGCGCAGATCAATGGTTTGCGGGCCATGATGGAGGCGTCACGTCCTGGCAAGGGCTTCGTGCGGCACAGGCAGAATGACGAGGCTTTGCAGGTTCTGGCCGTCGTCAATTTCAAGGGCGGATAAGGAAAAACCACGACCGCGGCCCATTTGGCGCAATATCTCTCGCTGCAGGGCTACCGCGTCCTGGCGGTTGATCTTGACCCGCAAGCCAGTTTGACGGCTTTGCATGGTTTCCAGCCCGAGTTCGACGTTGGCCCCAATGAATCGCTTTATGGCGCAATCCGCTATGATGGCGCGGCGCGGCCCCTGGCTGAAATCATTCGGCCAACTTATTTTGATGGGCTCGATCTGGTTCCCGCCAATATCGAATTGATGGAGTTCGAGCACGACACACCGCGGGCGCTGGCTGATCGGCGCACCGGCCCGCTGTTTTTCGCCCGCGTTGCCGAGTCGCTGGCGAGCGTCCAGGATAAATATGATGTCGTGGTGATTGACTGCCCGCCGCAGCTTGGCTTTCTGACCCTGGGTGCCTTGTGTGCCGCAACGGGGCTCATTATCACCGCGCATCCACAGATGCTGGATGTCATGTCGATGTGCCAGTTCCTGCTGATGACATCAGATCTCCTGGCCGTAGTGCGCAAGGCGGGCGGTCGGCTCGATTATCATTTCATCCGCTATCTCGTGACCCGTTACGAGCCCTCTGACGGCCCCCAAACCAAGATCGTCGCTTTCATGCGCTCAATGTTTCAGGATCGTGTGCTGACGCACCCGATGCTCAAATCCACCGCAATTGCCGATGCTGGTCTGACGAAACAGACGCTCTATGAAGTGAGCCGCGAGTTTTTTACGCGCTCGACCTATGACCGCGCCATCGAATCGCTGGATGCGGTCAATGGCGAGATTGAAGCCCTTCTCAAACAAGCCTGGGGTCGCAAATGAGTTCAGCCAAAGACAGTCGCATGGCGACGATTGGTCTCGGGTTGGCACGTGTCAACTTGCCCAATCCTCCAGTCCACAATGGCGAAGCTGCCCTGCCGCCTGCGCGGGTTATAGCCAGTGCTGTCGGCGCGGTTTCGCGCTCGCTGGATCAATTTCAAACTGACATGCGCGCGGCGCAGGAGCTCATTTCATCCGGCCATGCCGTGATCGAGCTTGATGCCGATTGCATCGAAGGGTCGATCCTCAAGGATCGGCTTGGAACAGACCCGCAAGAGCAGGAGGCTCTGGCTGCCTCCATTCGCAACCAGGGCCAGCAGGTGCCCATCCTTGTTCGGCGCCATCCCCACGATGCACAACGCTATCAATTGGCCTACGGTCATCGGCGGCTCGAAGCCTGCCGGATGATTGGACGCAAGGTGCGGGCGATCGTGCGCGAACTCGATGATACCGAACTTCTTGTGGCTCAGGGCCAGGAAAACAGTGCCCGCAAGAACCTGTCGTTCATCGAGCGGGCGCTGTTCGCCTTGCGCATGGAGCAGCGCGGCATTGCCCGCGATGCGATCATGGCGGCACTCTCGACCGACAAGACTGAGCTCTCAAAACTGCTTTCGGTGGCAGCTTCCGTGCCAGGCGATATCATCACTGCGATTGGTGCGGCCGCCAAGGCTGGGCGACCGCGCTGGATGGGACTGGCCGAAGGCCTGAAAAATCCGCAAGGCGAAAAGAAGCTGCGCCAACTCATCGCCACGACGGCGTTTCTCGAAGAGCCATCCGACCAGCGCTTCAATCTAGCTTTTTCGGCCCTGCATGCCGCAGCCAAGCGCGGCGACGAAGGGGAGGCGGTTTTCAGTGCTGATGGCACCGAAATCGCCCGCATGATGAGCCGTGCCAAGGCCGTCAACCTGATGTTTGAGGGCTCGAAACATGGCGATTTCGGGCGCTTTGTGATTGAGAGCCTGCCGCAGTTGTTTGAAGCCTTCAAGCAGCACACCACCTGAGCCAACAGCCATTCGGGCAAGCCCAAAACCTGCCCCGAAGCGTAGCCGCCGCGTATCCGACAATGAAACTGGAGAAGACGCAAAAGAAAAGGCCCCCGAAGCAATGAACTGCGGAAGCCCTCTCTGTGTGTGACAACTGGAGAATCTCACTTTCGCGAATCACTGTCAAGCGTTTTAGCGCCGTTGGGGTGAGCGGATTTCTTTTGCCTGAGTGAAGGGCAAAACGATGGAACCACATCAATCAACGACGCCCTTTGGGCGGCGGCAGGTGACGCTTGGCCAGATTGCTGCGCAGATGCGCTCTGGCGAAGTCATGAAGGCGGCGGGCAGGCCGGGCGCGAATGTTGCCGGGGCGATCAACAAATGGACGCTGTTTCGCACTCTGACCCTGGTCAAGGATCAGCTCGGGGTGTCGGATCGCGCCTTGAGCGTGCTCAATGCGCTGCTGTCCTTCCATCAGGAAACGGCGCTGACCTTGCCCGGGGTTCCTGAGCGCATGGCAGGGCCGGATGAGAGTGAGGATGAGGCGGGGCAGGGGGGCAATGCCGGCCCATCCTGCGATCTGATCGTCTTTCCCTCGAACCGGGCACTGTCGCTGCGCGCCCATGGCATGGCCGAGAAGACCTTGCGGCGGCATCTGGCGGCGCTCGTCGAGACCGGGCTGATTTTCCGGCGCGACAGCCCCAATGGCAAACGCTATGCCCGCAAGGTTGAGGAGGGCAGGGCGCGGTTTTCCGACGCCTTTGGCTTTGATCTGACCCCGCTGGTGACCAGAGCTGCCGAGTTCGACATGCTCGCCGAACATGTCCGCCAGGCGCAAAAGGCGCTGCGGCTGACCAAGGAGCGGATTTCGCTCTATCGCCGCGATATCACCAAGCTGATTGCCTGCGGGCTCGATGAGGCGCTGCCAGGCCCCTGGGAGGCTTACCGGCAGCGATTCATGGGGTTGGTGACACCTTTGCGCCGTCTTGGCGACGTGGCCGCTCTCGAGGCTTTGGCAGCCGATCTGGCAGCTTTGCGCCTGGATGTGAACAACACGCTGGAAATGCACATCAAATCCCAAAATATGACCGGCAATGCCGGTCATAACGACCGGCATCAATCTAATTCAAATTCCCAATGGCCTTCAGATTTTGAACCAGCTTCCAGGAAAGCAGGGGCGAATGGCGAGGCCCATCAGGCAACAGCGACCGCTCCCGCCGCCGAGGTTGCCTTGCAGGGTGAAGAACCGCCCCAGACACATGCCCCCCAAACACCTGAACCGCCGCAGTTTCCGCTGGCCATGGTGCTCGCCGCCTGCCCGGATGTCGCCGATTATGCCCCCTCCGGGCCAATCCGCCAATGGCCGGCCTTCATCAGCGCGGTGCGGGTGCTGCGGCCGATGCTGGGGATCAGCCCCGATGCCTGGCACGAGGCCATTCAGGTGATGGGGGAGGCGCAAGCCGCCATGGTTGTTGCCAGCATCCTGCAGCGCGGCGAACATTCCTCCGAAGCCGAAGTCATGCCGGGACCGACGCCCGGCTCAACCCTCGTCACCGTCAATGGCTCGCCCGCCATCAAATCACCCGGCGGGTATCTGCGCGCCCTCACCCAGAAAGCCCGCGAAGACCAGTTCGCCCTCGGCCCGATGCTGATGGCGCTGATGGGCCAGAGGCTGAAGGCCAGGCGGGGCAGGGGGTGAGGATGGCTGGGAGCTTGCCAAGCTTGATACGAGCGGGTTTAGCCAATCGACAGACTGACCGTCTTGCCAGCGCGGCTCAGCATTTCGACCAGGGTATCGAGGGTGAATTTTGCGGTCTTCTTATTGACAACATCAGAGACGCGCGGGCGGGAAACCCTCAGGATAAGCGCAGCCTCGGACTGCTTCAGATCGGCCTCGGAAATCCATTTGGATAATTCACCCATCAATTGCTGTTTCAACTGCTGCATTTCGGTGATCTCGCGCTGCGAGATAGCCAGAAGTCGTTCGGATTCCTCCAGGGGAAAGCCAAGCTCGGCGAAGAGATTTGTGCCCGGCCTGGTGACGTGCCTGATTGCGGTATCAATCTTCATGATGTGGCCCTTTTCGCTGAGATGATCGCACGGTAGCGCGCCGATGTGATGGCTTTGTCCTTTTGACTGGTCGCCTGCGACGTCTTTTGGAAGCAATGCAGGATGTAGATCGCTGCCTCGAACTTGACGACGTACATGATACGGTAAATCCCGGTTACATCCTTGATGCGGATCTCTTTGACACCAACGCCGGCGCTGCCAAATGGCTTCCAATCGAATGGTTCCAGACCAGCTTGAAGCTTGCCCAACTGGAAACCGGCCTCTTTGCGCGCACCTTCCGGAAAGGCCAACAAGTCCTCATAGGCTGTGCCGACCCAGCGGATTTCTTTTTCGCGCTTCATGGTCCCTCGATGTATAAGAACTTATACAATGGGTAGCGATCGGCGAAATGTCAAGCAAGAGACATCAAGTTGCGCGGTGTGTCGCTCAGGACACAGTCGGCCTGATCGCGTTGACCCGGAGACGAGCGCATCAGAGGTCAAGACGACGACTGACTCAGGGAGTGCGCGAGACGATCCAGCTGCGCCCCAGGATATCGCTGGGGCGCATATCGGCCAGCACAATGCCCGATTGCGCAGTGCCTGCGGTGCGCCGGGGGAACATGTGCATGAGTGCTGCTGCAGTGCCTCATCGCCGCCAATGCAACCTTCTGCGACCGGTTGCCTGATCTTCGGTCGAGGCACGGGCATATCAAAACAGCCCGTTGGGCGGTCAACACAGGCTTATTTGGCAATTGTCGGATTGCCAAGGTTATTGAGACTGCGAACCTTGGGATTTCAAAGCCTTGGACTTGGCGCATTTGTGAGATTGATTCCGGATCCTTCAGCCTGGCCCCGAACCTGAACCGGAATTTTTGAGACCAGTTTGCAGCTGTATGGCGAGGCCGTCCATGGATTTTAGCGGTGTGGATCATGAAGCCTGGACGGAGCAGAACGTCACGGCGCAGTTCGTCGGCGGCGTTGTCTCACCAATGATGCTCCGCCCAGTCTCATAATCGCGCTCCGGGAGTCTCATGATTATGCGCGAAACGCTGCCCAAAGCGTCGAATCTCACAAATTCCGGCTCGCCGACATACGGGGCTTGGACGCCGCTCCCTACGAGCTCCTCTCGCGCCAAGATCAAGTGAGAATGCTCGAATTTGTCGCCCAAGGCGGGGTAGGTGTGCAATCGGATCCGAAAAAAGGTGCAGCCGTCTTCGGGCGGTGACAGGCGTTTTCGAGGTCTAACAGCTCTTTGTACACACATAGAAGACACCGGCAAACGGTCATTTGCAGACGCGTGTAAGCGGCTTTGCGA